>NZ_JBRAIN010000009.1:0-25182 GCF_052743955.1 Thermodesulfitimonas sp. | reverse complement strand
CTTTTTCTTTATCACTGGCCCCTCAGGTGGGTCCCTTTTACTTTATCACAAACACGAATATCCACCGAGATCCACGACTGGATTGGCCGCTATATGTCCACCATTATTCATGGCCTGGACTACATCCTGCGGACGAAGCAGGGTCAACTCTCGCCAGCAGAAGAAGAAAACATTTTGATGCTGCGGACGCACTGCCAGAAGGCAGTAATCGATATGCGCAATATCATGAATGATGTTCACCCGTATTTAATCGAAAAAGTGGGCTTTATTCCGGCTCTCGAATCGTATGTAGCTAATTTCGAACGGATGCATAACCGGAAAGTCTATCTTTACTACCAGAAACAATCTCTCCCCCTAAGTATGGCCGCCCAGATTAACGTCTACCGGATTATCCAGGAGGCGCTGACTAACGTGGCCAGGCATTCTGCAGCTACAGAAATAGACATTTTCTTCAGCGACAACAACGAAAATATAACGATCGAAATCATCGATAATGGCGGCATTAAAGAAACCCCACCAACACCCGGAAAAGGATTATGGGGCATGGCGGAGCGCGCCCGCTTAATCGGCGGCCAGCTTAGTTATGGTTATAAAGACGGCGGGTTTTGTATTACCTTAACCCTGCCTAAAAAGGGGGGTATGGAAGGTGGCGAAGATCAGAATCATGCTGGTGGAGGATCATAACGTCTTCCGCGAGGGTTTGAAAAAGTTACTTGAAACCGAAGATAAATTTCAGGTGGTAGCGCAGGCCGACTCCTTCGCCCAAGCGTTAAAACATACGGACGGGAACGTGGATATCCTCCTCTTGGACATCGGCTTACCTGATGGGGATGGGCTCGAACTCTGCAGTCAATTATTGAGCGCCTTCCCGCAGCTCAAAATAATCATTTTAACTACTTATTATGACGATATCACATTGGTTCGCCAAGCACTAGAAAGAGGGGTCAAGGGCTTTGTGCCTAAGTACGCCTTCTTCGAAGAAATCAAGTCGGCCATTCTCACGGTCTATAAAGGAAGCATTTACATCTATCCCGGCCTCCAGGCGCAACTACTTCTGGCAAACCGTGAACCTTGTCTTTCGGACACGGAAACCAACATTTTGCAGCTGATTGCTCAAGGCAAGAACCAAAAAGAGATCGCCGCTAAACTCTACATGAGCCTCTCCACCCTCTGCCGGAGAATTAGAGGTCTCTGTACCAAACTCGGGGTGAGCACCATCGAGGAAGCGCTAGCGGTAGCTGCCAAGCGAGGTCTATTGCGATAGCATTACCGATGGTTGAATTGCGCCTGGTTCGCGCTTAAGGAAGGGATATTATGGCCAGATCCGCCGCAACCAGAAACGCCGTTTTCCTCTTTATAGCCGTCTTTTTCCTGAGTGCGATCACTGTATTTTTCACTATGAAATTCCGCTTTCTCAAGAAGATTATGACAAACTACGAAGAAAGTATCCGCCAGATCGCGATTAACCAAACGAATTATTTCCTCAGGGACCTGGAAACGGTTACCGAAAGGACGGCGTAGGAACTCGCCCGGCAGGGTGCTGCCCTGGACAGGCTCTCTACGCTCGACCCCCGGATTACCGGAGTGTGGATCATTGATGATCGTGGAGCGGTTATTTCCGGAACCGCTCACGAAACTTTGAAACCCGAAAAAAACTGGGTTCCCCGCGGTACTAAAACGTTAATCTTGGGCGTGAATTCGGTGACGCTCAGAGCGGCGCAAAAACCTACGGCACCCTGACTTTTCAAATCTCGGACCGGCGCTTCGAAGCCATTCACGCCCCGCTGGTTAAGAAAGGTAAGGTTTCAGAGGCCACCACCGTTATTGGCTCCGGTGCTCAGGAAAAAACTTGTTTTAACGTTCTTAGCCGGCTAATTGAAACCCTGCCTATGGCCGTCATTTATATCGACAGGCACCACAAAGTAGCCCAGGCTAACCTCTTAGCCCGGTGCTACTGGGGCACCCTCGAACCCGGCCTCAGTATCGACGGGGTTGATCCCGAACTGGCTGGCTTCATTTACCGCAACATTGGCTCCCGCACAATTAAACTGGTAAAATTGACTTCCAGGAACACCACCGCCGAGGTGGTTTACGTCTATGATGAGGAAGGTAATTATAGCGGCGCGTTGGTGCTTGTAACCACTCCGCCAGAAGCAAATTCCGTACTATTTATGAAGAGAGGGAGGCAAGGACAATGGTCGATTACCAGGTTACCGTCATTCTCAAACTCTTTGAAAGAACTTGGCTGCCGGGTGAAGTCCCGCCCTTAGAGCAAATCCGGACGGCAGCCACGGTTCAACCCGAAGACATCTATAATTTAAGGGACTTTTTTGCCGAACGTTTGACCCGGGTGGCCGCCATTACGCAGCTGCTACTCAACCGCGGCTGGCGCTCACGGGGAAGCAAGGAAGCCGTTATCCTCGAGGGGAACGATCTGGAGGCGCACGAAGTAAAGGAAGCTGTTACTTGCGAACGGTTTTAAGCCGTGCGAGTTCGAAATCAAACTCGATTACCGGCGCAAGTGGGGCTATATGTGATTGCGGGGAAAACTCCTCCTGTAAAAACGCGTTTGGCGAAGATCAAACCGGACGCGGGACTTCCCTACCCGCCCCGCTGCAATAGCTCCGCGTCGCTTACACGGAGCATCATCTCCTCGCGGGTGATCAGCCCCGCAGCGTAAAGCTGGCGCAGGCTTTGTTCAAAGGGAAGCATCCCGTAGCGCGCGCCCGTCTGGATGACAGAGGCTATCTGGTGGGTTTTACCTTCCCGGATCAAGTTACGGACGGCGGGGGTGGCCACAAGAACCTCCACCGCCAACACCCGACCCCGTTTATCGGCGCGCGGCAGAAGCTGCTGCGCGATCACCCCCTGAAAAACGCCGGCTAATTGCACGCGCACCTGCGCCTGCTGGTGGGGCGGAAAGATGTCCACAATGCGGTTGACCGTCAGGGCGGCGTTGGGTGTATGCATCGTCGCCAGCACCAGGTGGCCCGTCTCCGCGGCTTTGAGCGTGATCGCGGTTGTCTCAAGGTCGCGCATCTCCCCGACCAAAATCACGTCGGGGTCCTCGCGCAGGGCGGCCCGCAGCGCAGTGGCGAAATTTCGCGAATCGTTACCGATCTCCCGCTGGTTAACAATCGAGCGGCCGTGGCGGTGGAGGTACTCGATGGGGTCCTCGAGCGTGATAATATGGCAGCGCCGCTCCCGGTTGATAAGGTCGATCATCGCTGCGAGCGTTGTCGATTTCCCGCTCCCGGTAGGCCCGGTAACCAGGATCAGCCCGTTCGGCCGGCGAGCAAGATGCGCCGCCACTTCTGGCAGGCCGAGTTCCTCAAGAGTAGGGATCCGCGTATTTAAAACTCTGATGGCAATTGCCGGGTTCCCCCGCTGTTTGAAGCAGTTAACCCGAAAACGGCCGAGGCCAGGCACGCCGTAGGCAAAATCGACCTCCCCAACCTCCCAAAAGCGCCGCTGCCGCTCTTCATCCGCAAGCTGCCGCAGCAGCGTTACAATATCCTCGCGGGTAAGGGGCTTCGCCGCCTTCTCTCCCTGCAACTCCGTACCGCCGGGCATTTCCCCTTGAGCCAGCGGGTGGAGTTCCCCGTTAATCCGCAAAACCGGCGGCACACCTACCGTAAGGTGCAGGTCGGAAGCCTTCCGCGCTACGGCAAGGGTCAAGAGCTCCTGGATCTCCAGCGACATTCCTCCACCACCCTGAATCTTTCTTGGCTCTTCCCGAGCTTCAACCCGCAAACTATCCAAACTCGAACTTCGAACTTCGAACTAACAAACTTCGAACTAATTCTCCTCCGCGTAAGCCACCCGCATCACTTCTTCAATCGTGGTGAACCCCTTTAGCGCTTTGGCGACGCCGTCCTCGCGCAAAGTCCGCATTCCTTCGGCGATCGCCTGTTCCCGGATCGCCGCCGCTGGCGCCCGCTTTGCAATAAGGTCCCTGACCGCCGGCGTCACCCTAAGCACCTCGCAAATGGTGGTGCGCCCCCGGTAACCGGTGTTGTTGCAATAACGGCACCCCCGCCCCCTGTAGAGCGTAACCGGCGCGTCGTAAGCGAGACCCATGAAGAAACGGGGGCGCGCTCCCGGTTCAAGCTCGTAAGGCTCTTTGCAGCGCGGGCAGATCACCCGGACCAGCCGCTGGGCCGTGACGCCAAGAACCGTAGAGGCCACCAGGAAGGGCTCGATCCCCATGTCGAGGAGGCGGGTCACCGCCCCGGCAGCGTCATTCGTGTGGAGGGTTGAAAGCACCAGGTGCCCCGTCATCGCCGCCCGGATCGCGATCTCTGCCGTTTCCCCGTCCCGGATTTCACCCACCATTACGATGTCGGGATCCTGACGCAGGATGGCGCGCAGGCCGCGGGCAAAGGTGAGCCCGGCCTTCGGGTTCACCTGCACCTGGTTGACCCCGGGCAAAAGGTATTCCACCGGGTCCTCCACGGTGATCACGTTGAGCTCCGGGGAACCAATTTCGGAAAGAACCGCGTAAAGGGTGGTAGTCTTACCGCTCCCGCTAGGGCCGGTGATTAAAATCATGCCGAAAGAGCGCCGGATGATATCTTTAAAACGTTGGAGGTTGTCCTCTAAAAAACCTAACTGGTCGATGCGGAAGAGCATCTTCCCTCTATCGAGGAGCCTAATGACCACTTTTTCCCCAAAAACGGTGGGCATCGTCGAAACCCGCAGGTCTACTTCTCGCTCCCGGTAGCGGATCAAGATACGTCCGTCCTGGGGAACCCGCCGCTCGGCGATATCAAGGTCGGCCATAATCTTGATCCGGGAAACGAGGGGAAAACGGAATTTCCGCGGCAGGGTCATCGCCTCCTGCAGCATCCCGTCTATCCGGTATCTTACCCGGACATCTTCTTTCTGGGGCTCAATGTGGATGTCGCTGGCCTGCTCGTTAATCGCCTGGATGATTATCGAGTTAGCCAGGCGAACAATAGGGGCTTCGTCAACCGCTTCCCGCTCGGGCTGGTCGAGGTTGACCGCCTCCATCTGCACCACTTCAGGAACATCGAGTTCTTCCAGCGCCTTCTCCAGCCCCGGAAGCCCAAAGTAGCGCTGAATCGCCGCGTCGATATCTTTTTCCTTCGCCAGGACGGGTTCGATTTCAAGTCCGGTAGCCAGGCGTAGGTCGTCGATGGCTACGACGTTTAGCGGGTCGACCATCGCTACCACTAACTTGTTGCCTTCTTTTTTAAGGGGAACAACCTTATGCTGGCGAACCAGCTGCTCGGGAACGCTCTCGACAACAAGCGGGTTGAGGGTCACCGCATTGAGGTCCACCTGAGGCGTCCCGAGTTGGAACTCCAGCACATCGAGGATATCCTGCTCCGATACGTATCCGAGCTTAACCAGAACCTCCCCCAGCCGCTCCTTCGTTTGCTGCTGCACCTTAAGCGCCTCCTGGAGCTGGGCCGGAGTAATCAGCTTATTTTCAAGGAGAAAATCACCCAGACGCCGCTGCTGCCCTAATACTTTAGCCACCAGCTACACCTCCGCTTTAATCCGTTCACAGGCTTTTTCAACCTTCAACCAGTACGGAACGCACCACATCGGTAGGCACCCCCCGGGCAATCCGTACCCTGCCAATTGCTTCCGGAAGGATAAAGGTAAGCTGCCCCGCCGCCACCTTCTTATCCCGCCGCATCGCGTCGAGGAGCGCTTCCGGAGCGATATCCGGTGGAATCGTGTCCGGCAGCCCGGTCCGCCGCACCAGCGCCGCAATCCGCTCGACCCCGGCTGGTTCAAAGTAGCCGAGCCGCTTGGCCAGCCGCGCCGCAAAGACCATCCCGATCGCCACCGCCTCGCCGTGGACAAAACGCTCGTAACGGGTGGCCGCCTCAAGGGCGTGACCGAGGGTGTGGCCAAAGTTCAGGATGGCGCGCAGCCCCTTTTCTGTTTCATCGGCAGAAACGACTGCCGCTTTAATCGCGCAGGAGGTCGCCACCGCCTGCTCCACTGCCGCATCCGCAAGCTGCAGCAGCGCTTCGAGATGCGTTTCGAGCCACGTAAAAAAGGCGGCATCGTAGATGACACCGTACTTTATCACTTCGGCCAAGCCCGCCCGAACCTCACGTAACGGAAGGGTGGCCAGCGTTCGCACGTCTGCAAGCACAAAGCGCGGCTGGTAGAAGGCGCCGATCAGGTTCTTCCCCTGCGGGTAGTTCACCCCAACCTTACCCCCGACGCTCGAATCGACCTGTGCCAAAAGCGTTGTCGGCACCTGCACGAAAGCTACACCCCGCATGTAGGTTGCGGCTAAAAAACCGGCGATGTCACCCACCACGCCGCCGCCCAGAGCAAGAACAGTATCGCCCCGCTCCAATTCCGCACCAAGTGCCGCATCGTAAAGAGTGGCCACCGTAGCGAGCGTCTTGTACTCCTCGCCGTCGGGAATCTCCGCCCGCCGCACTCCAAAACCTGCTGCCGCCAGGCTCTCCTCTACCACCGCCGCAAACAGCGGCGCAACCGTCGGGTTCGTAACGATCAGGATTCGCTCGCCGCTAAGGTGGCGGCGGGCAAAGCTGCCAATCTCCCGCAGGATACCCGGCCCCACGTAAATCGGGTAGCTGCGCGACCCAAGCGCTACACTAACTTCCTTCATCCGCTAACGTTCCCCGTCTAAAAGATCTTGTTTTCTTAAATAGTCGTAGATGATCGCCGCCGAGCTATCCGGGTCCTGTTTGCCCGTATCTACAGCAAAGTCAGCGATACGGTAAACTTCCTCCCGCGCCGCGAGAAGCTCGCGCACCCGTTCCTCCAGGTTCCCCTTTAGGAGCGGCCGCCGTTCCTTTTTCCCTTTAACCCGTTCTACGATCACTTCCGGAGCGGCGTAAAGCCTGATTAACACCCCGTTTTGTTTCAGCAACGCCACATTCTCCGGGTTGAGCACCATACCGCCGCCCGTAGCGATGACCAGTCTCTCGCGTCTGGCAAGCTTCCGGCAAAGTAAGTTCTCCTCCGAACGGAAGCGTACTTCCCCGTCCTCGGCGAAGATGCGAGCGATACTCTTCCCGGTCAAACGCTCTATCTCGGCATCCGTATCGATAAACTCCCAGCCCAAGAGCCGCGCCAATCTTTTCCCGATCGCCGTCTTCCCCGTCCCCATAAAGCCGATCAACACGACATTTTTCACCGCGTCACCCGCCTCACACGCTCTTGAAAACGTTCCAGGGCCTCCTTGATTTCGGCCAGTGAATCGCCACCGAACTTCTCCAGACAGGCCCGCGCCACTTCCCAGGCTACCACCGCCTCAGCAATAACACAGGCCGCTGGCACCGCGCAGATGTCCGCGCGCTCGGAAGCCGCCTCGACCCGCTCCTTGGTAAAAATATCGATACTCCCGAGCGGGCGTCGCAGGGTCGGGATCGGCTTCATCGCTGCCCGGACGATAATTGGCTCCCCGTTAGTTACCCCCCCTTCAAGGCCCCCTGCGTTATTGCACTCCCGGTAAAAGCCCCTCCCCGGGGCGTAAAAGATCTCGTCCTGCACCGCCGATCCCGGCAGAGAAGCGGCCCGGAAACCCATCCCGATCTCGACGCCCTTGATCGCCTGAATGCTCATCACCGCCTGGCTTAGGCGGCCGTCGAGACGCCGGTCCCAGTGGACGTAGCTTCCCAGCCCTGGCGGGACACCGTAAACGCGTACCTCAAAGATACCGCCAAGCGAGTCCCCTTCCTCCCGCGCCCGGTCAATGGCCGCCACCATCGCCTCGCTCCCTGTCTTATCGGCGCAATAAACCGGGGATTTTTCAACCTTCCCCCGGATCTCCTCCGGCGGCGCCTCAAACGGTGGCACCTCCACCGGCCCGATCCGGAGTACCTGGCCGGCCACCTCAATCCCTAACTCCTCTAACAACCGGCGCGCCACCGTTCCTGCCGCCACGCGCGCCGCCGTCTCCCGGGCACTCGCCCGCTCCAGCACATTCCGGAGGTCCCGGTGCCCGTACTTCAGCATCCCGGCGAGATCCGCATGCCCCGGGCGGGGCCGCGTAACCACGCGTTCGTCAAGGCGCGCTCCAGGCTCGGGCCCCATAACCTCCCGCCAGTTTGCCCAGTCCCGGTTGCTAATTTTCAGGGCGATCGGTGAGCCGAGGGTATAGCCCCCCCGCACACCGCTTAGGATCTCTACGTGGTCTTCCTCAATCCGCTGGCGACCGCCCCGACCGTAGCCTCCCTGGCGACGCACAAGCTGGCGGTCGATATAATCCGCCGTGAGCCAAAGCCCTGCCGGTATCCCTTCTACTATAGTAAGCAATGCGGGACCGTGCGACTCTCCCGCGGTCAAGTAACGCAGTGCCACCTCTGCCTCCCCCTGAAATAGACGTTTAACCTCATACCGACATAGAGCTCTGGGGTCTGTTCAACGTTCAACGCTAAAAGACATCATACCAAACCGCACCCCATGCACCTTTATAAACCCTAACCTTAAACGTCGAACATAGAACGTAGAACGTTTTCGAGCGCCGCCCGCATCACCCCAACGGGTGCCTCCCGCCCCGTCCAGAGTTCAAAAGCGGCAGCCCCCTGGTGGAGAAGCATCGCTATTCCGTTCTGGATCGTCGCCCCTGCCGCCGCTGCCAGCCGCAAGAACCGGGTTTCCGGCGGGCTGTAGACAAGGTCGACCACAAGCTGCCCCGGCCTAAAAGCCTCCGGCGGCACCGGCGGGCACGCCTCTTCCTTCGGGTGCATCCCCAGGCTCGTCGTCTGCACAACCAGCGCCGCCTCGGTAACCACCTTTTTACCGGTACCTGCCAGATCCGCCCAGGACAGCGTCGCGGCGGCTACCCTTTCAGCCCGCACCAGTTCAGCCAGTGCCGCAGCGCGGCTAAGGGTCCGGTTAAAGATGGTGATTTCCCGCACCCCGGCACGAGCCAGGGCCACTACCACCGCACGCGCCGCCCCGCCTGCACCGATAATTACCGCCGGGCGGCCCGCTGGGTCAAAACCCGCTTCCTGCAAGGCCCGCAAGAAGCCGGTAGCATCGGTATTATACCCTACAAGTGCCCCTCCACGGTTCACCACCGTATTCACGGCACCGATCAGCCGCGCCTCTTCCGCTACCTCGTCCAGCAAGGGCAGCACCGCCTCTTTATGTGGCACGGTGATGTTGACCCCCGCAAGCCCGAGCGCCTTGATTCCCGCCACCGCTGCTGCAAGCGCCTCCCGCCGCACGTGGAAAGGGAGATAAACAAAATTAAGCCCCAGAGCGGTAAACGCCGCGTTATGCATCGCGGGCGAAAGAGTGTGCGCCACTGGGTCCCCGAAGATGCCGGTAACCCTCGTTTCCCCGTTAATCATGACCTCAGCCACCGCTCTCCCGCGCCAAGCGACCGCCGCGCCCTGATAAAAGGGAGAAAAAGCTGTTCGACCCTGCGGGTTATAAGCCTGGTCAGGATGAAATCAGGCCCCCCAAGCGGTGATACCAGGATGGTATAAAGCCCCATCCGGTTCCCGCCCAAGATATCGGTGAAGAGCTGGTCACCGACCATCGCGGTCTCCTCCGGGCTCGTCCCGAGTAGCGCCAGAGCTTTACGGAAGGGCTTGCCGCGCGGCTTCACGGCCCGGAATACGCCCGGCACGCCGAGGCGGCGCGCCAGCGCCCCCCCTTTTTGCCGGCTGTTATTTGACACGATACAGAGCTTAAAGCCTTCCCGCCGCATAGCGGCCAGCCATTCAAGCAGCCGGGGCTCGGCCCATTCTTGCCCGCGGGCCACAAGTGTATTGTCCAGGTCCAGAATTAAGGCCCGGATACCCCTGCTCCTGAGAAGCTCCGGAGTAATTTCAAAAACCGAATCCACGTAGAGGTTGGGAAGAATAAACCTCAGCAAGACCTGGCCTCCCACTTAAGAAAATGATCGCCTAAAAAAGTAACCATTCCGGCAACATCCCCCGGATGAAAAACGCGCACCGGAAGGCAGAGTGGTTCGCCGCTTACCACCGCCACCGTCCGCGCATCAATCGCCGCCTTCTCACCTGGCGCGAGAACCCGCACCTGCGGAATGGGAGCCTCCCGCCATCCCTCGACTATAACCATATCTACGTCCCGGCCCAGCAACTCTACGGCCTCCTCAAAAGAAAGCGCCGCGCCATCCTGAAAGCAAAAGAAGCCGCCCGGCCCTACAAGCGCTGTCTTTGACGCCCCCGCCCGCATGAACCGGTCGGTATCTTTGCCGGGCGTATCTAACAACGGGTGCCGGGTATGCTTCAGAACGGCTATCCGGTAGCCCGCCTCCCGCAAGGCAGCTACCAACTGAACAACCAACCCCGTCTTGCCCGACCCCGACCTCCCGACAACGCCCAAAACAGGTACTGGCCAAGCCCTCTCTCCTAGAGTAACAGTTGACGTCCCGCCAACTGCACGCTCCCTTTGGAAATCCTCCACCGCCCGGAGCCGTGCCAGGTCCGCCGGTGTATTCACGTTGAAAAAGACGCGCTCTATCCCGGGCCGCCAAACAAAGTCTGCTTCCGTGAGGTAACGCACACGCACTGCGGGGAAGAAGCCAGCCACCCGGCGCTCGCCTCGTTCCAGGATTTTAGTTATCGGCTCCAGACAGCTCTTGCGGTAGGCCGCGAAAAGCGGTTGCAACCGTCCCGCCACACACGGCACCGCCGCATCAAAGCCCTCCACCTGCCCGGTAATGAACGCCGCTACTTCGCCGTCTGCAAACGGCAGATCACACGCCGCAACGAAAACCACCTCGTAACGGGCCGAGACTAGGCCCGCGTGAATCCCCCCGAGTGGCCCCACCCCTTTGAATATATCCTCTACCACCCGGTCGGCGTAACCCGCAAAAAGTCCCACATCACCGCTGATAATTACCTCGGGGAATACGGCCCGCAAGGCCGCAACAACGCGCGCCACCAGCGGCCGCCCATCGACCCGGAGCAGAGCCTTATTTTCTCCCATCCGGGTACTTTTACCGCCAGCCAAAACCAGAGCAGTTGCGTTCATAATTTTTAGTTTAACCCAAAAAGACGCCAACCGCCAGAGGGTTCGCGCAAATTTCGCCCTGGACAGGCACGCAAGAAACACGGCGCACGTAATATAGTTGTGCGTCCGCACCCAAAGAATAGCAGGCGAATAAAACGGGAGGGAATAAGCCTCTTGCCGCGCGAACGAGATTATACGTTGGACCTGCTAAAAACGCTCGGGTGTCTCCTGATGGTCTTTGCTCACTCCCACGTAGTTACCAACGACTGGTTTACCCATTACGTGGTCTTTTTGGGGACTTTCGCACCGGTACTTTTCTTTGGCGTGTGCGGGGTAACCGCCAGCTTTCAGCTGCGCTCCCGGCCATGGCCCGTGCTGGCCATCTCCTACGCCCTCTTTTTCTTAATAGGGTTAAGCTTTATCGGTACCAAGGGGATCGACTTCTGGCGGGAGCCCCAGTGCGAAATATTTCAGGGCATCGCGCTCGGCGTTATAGCCACGGCGCTGCTGGTGCGCTTACTTGGGGAAGAAAGCGGGCTCTTATTCCCTTTGCCTTTCTTGCTATACGTGCTCTGCAAAAAGGCTGTCGTAGCCATTCCTGTGGTAGCCGGCTTCCTTTTTCCACCAGGCCTTTTCCCGCTTTTCTCCTGGCTATCCTTTTTCCTCTGGGGCCTCTTTTGCTACCGGTTCCGCCGGGCAGGGTTCCTCCTTGCCCTGGCCGCCGCCGGGGCGTACTTCTTGCTCGTGGTTACCGGTAAGGGGCACTGTGAAAAATGGGCGATGAACGCGGGCTATTTTCTGCGGGGGCTAACGCTTTACGGCCTCCTCTTTAACCTTTGTTCGCTTGGGTGGCGCGCTCCAGAGTGGCTTATTTATACCGGAAAACACTCGTTACTTTTTTCTACACGCACTATCTTGTACTCTCGCTCTGGCGCGCAGCCGGTCTTCCCTTCTTGTAGGAATCATCCTCTTAGCGCCGATGATGGCGCCACCTACCGCACTGCCGTGGGTCTCTTATGGTTGCGGTTTCCTTTTCGCTTTAAATTACCGCACGTTGCCCAAACTAGTGCTCTTTATCGCCGGCAACAGACAATCTCCAGCAGGGAACAAGAGTTATAGTGGCAAGGCGGCTCTACCCCCAGCGCAGCGCAACTATAATTTAGCCGAATAGTTACCACGCTAACCGGTAAAGACGGTCCGGCCGCCGCCAACAAATTTAAGCACCACGGTCGCGGCTGCCGGGCTTGACCGCCGGAACACCCTGGCGACAAAGAGGGCACCTTTCAGGATCCCAGGTCACCGCGCCGACTTTGAGCAAGGCCGCAAATGGGGCGTCGAAACGTGCCTGGCCGCCGCTGCGGTCGATCAGCGCCCCGAAACCGACCACTTCTCCCCCAAGGGCGGCCACGGCCGCCGCCGCCTCCTTTACCGACCCCCCGGTGGTGACAACGTCTTCCACCACTAACACCCGTTCGCCTGGCGCCACCGTAAAACCGCGCCGGAGACGCATCACGCCCTCCACCCGCTCGGTAAAGATACCCCGCACCCCAAGCGCCCGCGCCACCTCGTAAGCAATGATGATCCCGCCGAGCGCCGGCCCCACAACACAGCTAACGTTAAGCCCCCGAAAACGCGCGGCCAGCGCGCCGCCCAACCCCGCGGCAATCTCCGGGTATTGTAGCACCAAGGCGCACTGCACGTAGGTATCGCTGTGGCGCCCGGAGGTCAAAATAAAGTGTCCCGAAAGGATGGCCCCGCTTTTTTCAAAAATTTGCCGGATTTCGGCTTCGCCCAGTTCCCCAAACTCCAATTTGCAAACCCCTTCCTACACCACAGTTTCACCGGTTACGTTACCTGGCCTTGCTTAACCCTGAACTTGGAACCGTGAACTTATCCATCCAGCGATTTCACAATCTCCGCCGCTGCCCGCACCGGGTCCGGCGCCTGGAGAACCGGCCTTCCCACAACGATGTAGTCGGCGCCGGCGCGTACCGCTTCCCCCGGGGTCATAACCCGCCGCTGGTCACCAAGCGGCGCACCCAGCGGCCGTACCCCCGGCGCGATGAGCAAAAAATCTGGACCGCAGGCCTTCTTAATCGCCGCCGCCTCAAGCGGCGCAGCCACCGCACCGTCCAGACCACACTCCTTTGCCAACAGCGCCCACCGGAGCGCCACCGCCAGCGGGCTTTCGGAAATGCCGACCTCCTCCCGCAACGCCTGCTCATCAAGGCTCGTGAGCACCGTAACCGCAACTACCTTTGGCCGGGGGATGCCCAGGCGCGCCGCTTCCGCCGCCGCGGCTTCGGCTGCCGCCCGCATCATCGCCCGCCCGCCGGCAGCGTGGACGTTGATAATGGAAGCACCGGCCGCCGTTAGGGCCTGCACCCCGCCCGCCACTGTTGACGGGATGTCATGCAGTTTCAGGTCGGCAAAAACCTCCCGGCCCAGCCCCCGGAGGAACGCGAGCGCCGCTGGGCCGACCCGGTAATAGAGACGCATCCCGACCTTAAAGCCTCCGACGAGATCGCGTAAAAGCCCCGCCAGTTCCTGCGCCCGGGACCAGTCGTCCGCGTCGAGAGCCACCATCAGCCGCTTTTTCCCTTGCATCCTGCTCCCCCTTACCCGGAGCGCCGGTGCGCCGCGCCGATAAGCTCCTTAACATCCGTGACGCCCTCCGCAGCCAGCAGCCGACTCAGCCCTTCCACAAGCTCCACCGTGAGCCGCGGGTTGACAAAATTCCCCGTACCTACGGCTACGGCCGTCGCGCCGCAGACGATAAACTCGAGGGCGTCTTCGGCACCCATGATTCCACCCATCCCGATGATCGGTAACCGCGTGGCCGCGTAGACCCGCCAAACCGCCCAGAGGGCGACCGGTTTTATCGCCGGACCGGATAGCCCCCCGGTGACATTACCCAGAACCGGCCGGCACCACCGCCAATTGACCGCCAGACCGGGAAGGGTATTGATCAAAGAAACGCCACTCGCCCCGGCAGCGGCAACCGCCGTCGCCACTTGCACTACATCTGTGCCCATTACGCCCAACTTGACGAAAACGGGCAAATTTCCCGCAACTTGCCGGACCGTCCGGATCACCGCCGCCGCCGTTTCCGGGTCACCGCCGAAATGCAGTCCCCCTTTTTTTACGTTGGGGCACGAAAGATTAACTTCCAGCGCGTCTACACCCGCAGCCGCCAAACGCTCCGCCACTGTAGCGTATTCATCGTTCGTCTCCCCGGCAACGCTGGCGATGACTTTCACTCCCCGCCGCTTCAGCTCCGGCAGAATATCCCGGGCCACGACTTCTACACCCGGGTTTTCGAGCCCGATGCTGTTGAGCATCCCCGCTGGCGTTTCCGCCAGGCGCGGCGGCGGATTTCCCTGCCGGGGCTTCAGGGTCACCGTCTTTAAAACCACAGCCCCCAGAGCGGTGAGATCCACAACCGCAGCGTACTCTACCCCGAAGCCAAAAGTCCCGGAGGCCGTCACCACCGGATTCTTAAGCCGCAACCCGGCCAGGTCAACGAAAAGTTCTGGTTTCACTCCCAGACCACCTCTTCCGCCAAGAAAACCGGGCCGTCCACACAGACCCGCTTGTAAACCGGCCCCTCCGGGGTAATCACCTTCACCGCGCACCCCCGGCAGGCACCGACGCCGCAACCCATCCGCTCCTCGAGGGAAAACTCCGCCCGGGCTATTCCCGCCTCCCGGAGGAAAGCCGCCAGCGCCCGCAGCATTGGGCCTGGCCCCGCGGCGTAAAGAATATCCACCGGCGGGATGCCTTCTGCTCGTAGGAGATCCACCACCGTCCCTTTGAAACCAGCTGCCCCGTTATCCGTCGCCACGAAAAGCCGTACCCGCAGGGCGGCGAGTTTTTCCTGTAGGAGCAACTCGTAGCGGTTCTGCGCACCGTAAAAAACGGTCACCTCGTTCCCGAGCGCCCGTAACCGCTGGACCAAGAAATAAAGCGGCGCCATTCCGAGTCCCCCGGCCACCACGGCAAAGCGACCGCTTGGCGGCACGGTAAAGCCTTTTCCCAGGGGCCCAAAGACGCTCAGCCGGCGCCCCAATTTCTTCCCCGCTAACAGCGCTGTACCCCTCCCGACCACGCGGTAGAGAATCTTCACCAGCCCCCGCTCCCGGTCCACCGTGTTGATGCTAAAGGGGCGCCGCAGCAGCGGGTCCGCCGTGATGCTCGTCCGCACCATCACGAACTGGCCTGGCTGGGCCGCGCGCGCTATCTCCGGGGCGTAGAGTTCCAGCCGGTAGCAACCGTGCGCAACTTTGCGCTGCGTTACAATCTCTGCCTCGTAGACCACGGCATAGCCCCCTCCAAGTGGTACTCCTGTAACGGTATTACTTCGATGAATCCACCCGCTGTTCGCGCCTTCATCACGGTTAGAATCGCCCGGATCGTGTCGAGGGACGTGATGCACGGGACGCCTAACTCCACCGCCGTCCGCCTGATCCGGAAGCCTTCGCGCTCGGGCATCTTGCCGCGGGTAAGCGTATTTAACACCAGGTGGATATTTCCCTCGCGCAGCAAGTCCACAATGTTAGGAGAACCCTCGTGGAGTTTTTTCACCGTTTCCACCGGGATACCGGCCGCCCGGAGCACTTGAGCCGTCCCCGCCGTGGCTACAATTCTAAATCCGAGCGCCACAAGCTCGCGCACAATCGGCAGAACTTCTTCTTTATCCCGGTCGGAAACGGTCACAAGCACCGTGCCCGCTTGCGGGAAGGAGTAACCAGCCGCCACGCAACCCTTGTAGAGGGCCGCCGCATAATCGGCACTTACCCCCATAACCTCGCCTGTCGACTTCATCTCCGGACCAAGGGAAACATCAACATCCAGCAGCTTAGCGAAGGAGAAAACCGGAACCTTAACCCCGATGTAGCGACCCTTCGGGTAAAGGCCGGTCGCATAACCTAACTCCCGGAGCTTCTTACCCAAAATCACCTGTGTTGCCAGGTGGATCATCGGCACGCCGGTAATTTTACTGAGATACGGAACGGTCCGGCTCGCCCGGGGATTAACTTCAAGCACGTAAGGCTGGCCGTTAGGAGCTACAACGTACTGGATGTTTAGCAACCCCTTCACCCGCAGCGCCCGCGCCAACTCGATGGTGTAGGCCACGATCTTCGCCTCGGTCGCCGGTGCCAGCCCCTGCGGCGGGTAAACCGCAATGCTGTCCCCGGAATGGACCCCGGCCCGCTCCACATGCTCCATAATCCCGGGGATGATTACCTCTTCGCCGTCGCTGATAGCGTCTACTTCTACTTCCTTCCCGAAAATATACTTGTCAACGAGTACAGGGTACTCCGGGCTCACCCTGACCGCCGACCGCATATATTCTACTAAATCATCCTGGTTATAAACGATCTCCATCGCCCGGCCGCCAAGAACGTAGGAGGGCCGTACCAGAACCGGAAAGCCCACCCGCCGCGCGATCGCCGTTGCTTCGTTAACGGAAAACGCGGTGCCGCCCGGCGGCCGCGGGATACCGAGACGCTCTAAAAGCCGGTCAAACTTCTCCCGGTCCTCCGCCGTATCGGTATTTTCCACCGAGGTCCCCAAAATCTTGAAGCCCGCCTGGGCAACCGGTTTGGCCAGGTTAATGGCCGTCTGCCCCCCAAATTGAACCACTACCCCGTCGGGCCGCTCTTTTTTCAGGATATTGATCACGTCCTCCGGCACGAGGGGCTCGAAGTAGAGGCGGTCTGCCGTGTCGAAATCGGTGCTTACCGTCTCCGGGTTGTTATTGATGATGACCGCCTTGACCCCTGCCTCCCGAAGCGCCCAGACGCAGTGAACCGAGCAATAGTCAAACTCGATCCCCTGTCCGATCCGAATCGGCCCGGACCCCAAAACTACCACCTTAGGGCCGGGCTCCGGCGGCGCCTCATCCTCCGTCTCGTAGGCCGAGTAATAGTAAGGAGTCGCCGCCTCGAACTCGGCGGCGCAGGTATCGACCATCTTATAAACAGGTATAACGCCAAGCTCCTCCCTCTTCCGCCGCACATCTATTTCTGCTTGGCCCGTCAGCACCGCAATCGCCCGGTCCGAAAAACCAAGACGCTTCGCCATCGCCAGCCGCGCGGCCGTTAATCCCGCCGCCCCTTCCCGCTGTAGCTCCGCCTCAAAAGCTACGATACCCTTAATTTTCTCGATAAACCACGGATCGATGTGGGAGAGCGCCGCGATCTCCTCCACCGCAAAGCCACGCCGCAACGCCTCCGCCACAATGAAGAGACGCTCGTCATGCGGCACGGCCAGCTTTTCCCGCAGCGCCGCGTCCGAAAGTTTAGCCGCTTCGGGGAGGGTCAGCCCGTAAAGCCCGATTTCGAGTGAACGCACCGCTTTTAAAAGCGCCTGCTCGAAGGTCCGGCCGATGGCCATCACTTCGCCGGTTGACTTCATCTGCGTTCCGAGGACCCGGTCGGCCAACGCGAACTTATCGAAAGGCCAGCGGGGGAACTTCACGACCACGTAGTCTAGCGCCGGTTCAAAGCAAGCACAAGTCTTGCCCGTCACCGCATTCTTTATCTCGTCGAGCGTGAGCCCGATGGCGATCTTCGCCGCCACCTTCGCAATCGGGTAGCCCGTAGCCTTCGAAGCCAAAGCCGAAGAGCGCGAGACGCGGGGGTTGACCTCGATCACGTAGTACCGGAAACTTTTCGGGTCTAGGGCAAACTGAATGTTGCAGCCGCCTTCAACCCCGAGCGCCCGGATGATTTTGAGCGAAGCGGTACGGAGAAGCTGGTATTCCTTATCGCTCAGCGTCTGGGAGGGAGCAACCACGATGCTGTCGCCGGTGTGGATGCCCATCGGGTCGATATTCTCCATGTTGCAGACGGTGATGCAATTATCCGCACCGTCCCGCATCACTTCGTACTCGATCTCTTTCCAGCCGGCAACGCACTGCTCGAGGAGCACCTGACTGATGATGCTGTGCTTGAGCCCGCGCGCCGCGATCTCGCGAAGTTCCGCCTCGTTACGTGCAATGCCACCGCCCGTGCCACCCAGCGTGTAAGCCGGCCGTACCACTACCGGGTAGCCTATCTCCCGCGCGAAGCGCACCGCCTCCGTTAGATTTGACGCGATAACGCTCGCCGGCACGGGCTCCCCGATTTCCTGCAGCATCGTCCGGAAAAGCTCCCGGTCCTCCGCCTTCTTAATTGTTTCCAGCGGGGTCCCTAAGAGCTCAACGCCAAGCGCCGCCAGCACACCCATCTCGCTCAGTTCCAGCGCCAGGTTGAGGCCTACTTGACCGCCGAGGGTAGGCAGGAGCCCATCGGGCTGCTCCTTCTTCAATACTTCGGATAGAAATTCCGGCGTGAGTGGCTCGATGTACACCCGGTCCGCCGTGTTAGCGTCGGTCATGATCGTCGCCGGGTTCGAATTGACCAGCACCACCTCCAGCCCCTCTTCCTTCAGGGACCGGCAGGCCTGGGTCCCCGCGTAATCAAACTCCGCCGCCTGCCCGATGATGATCGGGCCCGAACCGATAACCATTACCTTTTTAAGATCCTTGCGCCGTGGCATCCCTATCTCCTCTCGCGCTGCATCATAGCTATGAATTCGTCAAAGAGGTATTCCGCGTCGTTGGTTCCTGGAGCCGCTTCCGGGTGGTACTGCACCGAAAAAACCGGCAGGTGTCGGTGGCGCATCCCTTCAACCGTCCCGTCGTTGAGGTTCACGTGCGAGACGTAAACCTCCTGAGGCAGCGACGCCGCATCAACCGCAAAGCCGTGGTTGTGGGATGTTATGTAAACTCGGCCCGTCACCACGTCCTTGACCGGGTGGTTGACGCCCCGGTGGCCGAACTTTAGTTTATAAGTTCTGCCCCCAAAAGCCAGCCCTAAAATCTGGTGGCCAAGGCAGATGCCGAAGACCGGCACCCTGCCGATAAGCTCCCGCACGGTTTCCGCCGCGTAAAAGACGTCTACCGGGTCCCCGGGCCCGTTCGAGAGCATAATCCCGTCTGGTTCGTAAGACAGTGCCTGCGCCGCCGTGGTCCGCGGCGGTACCACCACTACCGTACAGCCCCGCCGGTTAAGGCACCGGATGATGTTTTCCTTAGCCCCGAAGTCGAAGAGCACCACCCGGTAGCCGTCGCCGGGCACCACGTAGGGCTCCCGCGTAGCAACCGCGTCAACCAGCGCCTGGCCGGTAAGCGGCGGCGACCGGCGCGCCTTTTCCACCAGGCTTGCCGCATTCAGGTCCACCGTACTTAAAACCCCGCGCATCGTCCCGTGTTTCCGCAGGCGCCGGGTCAAAGCCCGCGTATCGATACCCGCCAGCCCGATTACCCCTTGCTCCCGTAAATAGGTTGCCAGGTCCCATTTGGCCCGCCAGTTAGAAGGAGTACTGCAGGCCTCCCGCACCACAAACCCGCGCACAAAGGAGCGCCGGGCCTCGAAATCAGCCTCGTTGATCCCGTAATTGCCGATAAGCGGGTAGGTCATCACCACAATCTGACCGCAATAGGAGGGATCGGTCAGTACCTCCTGGTACCCGGTCATCCCAGTGTTGAAGACGACCTCGCCCCAGCTTTCCCCCGCGGTGCCGAAACCCGTACCGAAATAAACCGTCCCGTCTTCCAGTGCCAGCGCCGCCCGCATCTTCCGCTTTCAATCTCCTTCCCCGTTTAATCCCCCGGGTTACTTTTTCGCCCGCGCCCGCCTGCCGGTAGCCGCCCGCGGCCGCACCTCAAACCACCGCCCGCCGACCACCACCCCCACGGGCAGCCCCTTGAGCCGCCACCCGGCAAACGGGGTATTCTTGCCCTTAGAGGCAAAGCTCTCCGGTTCCACCGTCTCTTCCAGCTCCGGATCGATCAGCGTAACGTCGGCCGGCGCCCCTTCCCGGAGCGAACCACCCGCGAGACCTAAAAGCCGGGCCGGGTTAATGGTGAGCTTCGCCGCAAGCTGGGGGAGCGTGAGCACCCCCTCCCGCACGAGCGCCATCGCTAGGCCCACCGCGGTTTCCAGGCCCACCATCCCGAAGGGGGCCGCGTCAAACTCGACCTCTTTTTCCTCCCGGGCGTGCGGCGCGTGGTCGGTCGCGATCACGTCAATCGTCCCGTCGGCCAGCCCCTCCTTGAGCGCCGCCACGTCGGCGGCGGTTCTAAGCGGCGGGTTCACCTTTGCGTTAGTGTTGTAACCCTTCACCGCCTCATCCGTCAGCGTAAAGTGGTGCGGCGTCACCTCCGCCGTTACCTTCACCCCGCGCGCCTTCGCCTCCCGGATGAGCCGCACCGCGCCGGCCGTGCTCACGTGGGCGATGTGAAGATGACACCCGGTAAGCGCCGCGAGGATAACATCCCGCGCCACCGCCACTTCCTCTGCCGCCGCCGGTATCCCGCGGAGCCCAAGAATCGACGCGGTAACCCCCTCGTGCATCACTCCTCCGGCGCTTAGGTCCGGATCCTCGCAGTGCGAAATCACCGGCGCACCGAGCATCGCCGCGTACTCCATCGCCCGGCGCATGAGATTCCCGTTCTTCACCCAGCGGCCGTCATCCGAAAAGGCCACCGCGCCAGCAGCCCGCATCTCGCCGAGGGGAGCGAGTTCCTTCCCTTTGCTCCCCCTGGTGAGCGCCCCGACCGGGTAGACCCGGGCGCCGCCCACCGCCTTCCCCCGCTCCAAGACAAAGCCCACCACCGCCGCGTTATCACAAACCGGCCGGGTATTCGGCATCGCGCAGACCGCCGCGAAGCCGCCCCGGAGTGCCGCTGCCGCCCCGGTAGCGATTGTCTCTTTGTATTCGTAGCCGGGTTCCCGGAGGTGCACGTGCATATCGATCAGCCCCGGCAAAATGAGGCAGCCGCGGGCGTCGACCACCGTAGCGTCTTTATCCGCAGGCGCTTTGCCGATATGCGCAATCCTATCCCCCACCACGGTCACGTCCGCCTGGAATAGCTTCCCCGCAACCGGGTCTACCACCGTCCCGCCCTTAATGATAAGCCTTATCATCGTTTTCCCTCCGTACGAGGAGATAAAGGCAGGCCATCCGCACCGCCACCCCGTTGGTCACCTGGTGCGTGATCACCGCCCGCCCGCTATCGGCCACCGCGGCACTGATTTCCACACCCCGGTTAAGCGGTCCCGGATGCATCACGATCGCCTCCGGCTTCGCCAACCCTAACCGCTCCCAGGTAATGCCGTAGAGGCGGGCGTACTCCTCAACGCCGGGTAGCAGGCCCTGAGCAAACCGCTCCCGCTGGAGGCGCAACACGTAAACCACGTCTGACCCCGGCAGCGCGTCTTCCAGCCGGGTAAAAACGGCCACGCCCATCTTTTCCAGCCCCGGCGGCAAAAGGGTGCGCGGCCCGCAGACCCGCACCGTAGCCCCGAGCTTCTGCAACCCCCAGATGTTCGACCGCACTACCCGGCTGTGCTGGATGTCGCCCACGAAAGTCACCGTAAGCCCCGCGATCCGGCCTTTCTGCTCCTGGATCGTGTAGAGGTCTAACAGCGCCTGCGTCGGGTGTTCGTGCATCCCGTCGCCCGCGTTGATCACCGCGGCGCGCGTGTAGCGGCCAAAAACCGCCGCCGCACCCGCCGCGGGGTGGCGGAGAACCACCGCGTCGGCCCCGAGCGCGTCGATGGTTTTCGCCGTATCGACCAACCCCTCACCCTTCGCCACGCTCGACGTGGCCGCAGTCACACTTATCGTATCCGCGCTCAAGTGTTTCGCTGCCAATTCGAAAGAGAAACGCGTCCGGGTGCTCGGCTCGTAGAAAAGCGTCGCCACCACCTTGCCCCGCAGCGTCGGCACTTTTTTGATGTCCCGCCTGATCACTTCACGCATTGCGCCTGCGGTATCAAGAATCATGCGGATCTCGTCCGCCTCTAACTCCTCCAGGCCCAACAGGTCCTTCCGCTGTAGCATCTTCTACCTCCCCGCTCAAACGCCAAATAAAAAGGCCCCGTCCCGCTTTTGGCTGGCCGAGGCCGGCAAACGCGCTCCTTTTCCGCGCCCCTTGCCAGCCTCGCCGGACCGTCTTTAAAAGGACGCCTCACTCCACCCTTTCGCTGATAACCACCCGCTCGTCACCATCTATCTCCTTGATATGCACCTCAATCACTTCTTTCCGCGATGTCGGCACATTCTTCCCGACGAAATCCGCCCTTATCGGTAGCTCCCGGTGCCCCCGGTCGACCAGCACCGCGAGCTGAATCACCGCCGGTCGCCCTAAGTCCATCAGCGCGTCGAGCGCCGCCCGCACCGTCCGTCCCGTATAAATCACGTCGTCCACCAGCACCACCCGCTTCCCGGTCACCGGGAAATCAACCTCCGTCCGGTAAACCAGCGGCTGGTAACTAAGCTGCGTCAGGTCGTCCCGGTAGAGCGTGATGTCGAGGGAACCGACCGGCACCTCCCGCCCCTCTATCTCCAAGATCAAGGCCGCCAGCCGGGCCGCCAGAGGCACTCCCCGCCGCCGGATGCCGATGAGGGCCAGATTTTCCACCCCTTTGTTCCGTTCGATGATCTCATGGGCCATCCGGGTGAGCGCCCGCCTGATACCCTCAGCATCCATAATCTGCGCCTTCTCCTTCAGCTTCACCGTCAACCCTCCCGACCGCCTTCTGGCATAAAAAAAGCCTCCTTACCGCCAATCTGGTAAGCAGGCTTGAGCACGCGCTATTTTTTGCGTCACCGTTAACCTCTCCCTTCCCGGCCTCACGGGACCGGATTAAAGGTAATCCTGGAGGCGGCAGGCGGATTCGAACCGCCGCATAACGGTTTTGCAGACCGTCGCCTTGCCACTTGGCTATGCCGCCCCTCTTAATCCAACGCTACTTTATTATACCCTACCGCCCGCGCCCCGGCAATACCTTATTCCCATTCAATTGTCGCCGGCGGTTTGGAAGTGATATCGTAAACCACCCGGTTAACACCGGGCACCTCCCGCACAATACGGGTGGCGATCCGCTCCAACACTGCGTAAGGCAGCCGCGCCCAGTCGGCGGTCATCCCGTCCTGACTCTCCACCGCCCGGACGGCGATCGCGTGGGCGTAGGTCCGCGCGTCGCCCATCACGCCCACGCTCCGGATGTCGGGCAGAACAGCAAAATACTGCCAAACCTGCCGGTCGAGCCCCGCCCGCTTCACCTCTTCGGTAACGATGGCGTCCGCCGCGCGCAAAAGCGCCAGCTTCTCCTCCGTCACCGGCCCCAGGATACGCACCGCCAGCCCCGGACCAGGGAAAGGCTGGCGCCAGACGATCTCCTCGGGCAGCCCGAGTTCTTTCCCTAGCTCCCGTACCTCATCTTTGAAGAGCCAGCGGAGCGGCTCCACGAGCCTGAACTGCAAATCCTCCGGCAGCCCCCCGACGTTGTGGTGCGACTTGATCTTCGCCGCCGTCGCCGTGCCGCTTTCGACCACGTCCGGGTAAAGCGTCCCCTGGACCAGGAATTCGGCGCCGCCCAGCCGGCGCGCCTCCTCCTCGAAAACCCGGATAAACTCGGTGCCGATAATCTTCCGCTTCGCCTCCGGGTCGGCCACCCCCGCCAACTTTTGTAAAAAACGCTCCTTCGCCTCCACGTAAACAAGCCGGATGCCAAGACGCCGGAAAGCCTCCTGGACCGACTCCGGCTCCCCTTTCCGCAAAAGCCCGTGGTTCACAAAGACGGGCGTGAGCCGGTCCCCGATCGCCCGGTGCACCAGTGCCGCCGCCACCGCCGAATCCACGCCGCCGCTTAAAGCGCAAATCGCCCGGCCCGCACCGATAGTCGCCCGTACTTCGGCCACCGCCGCCTCTAGGAAAGAGCCCATCGTCCACGCACCGCTGCAGCCGCAAACCCTATAAAGAAAGTTTTCGAGCATCTTCTTCCCTTCGGGCGTATGGGCGACCTCGGGGTGAAACTGCACCGCGTAAAGCCTCCGGGCGGGGTCCGCCATCGCGGCCACCGGTGCCGCCTCCGTGCGAGCGGTCACCACGAATCCCGGCGGCGGCGCCGTCACTTTGTCCCCGTGGCTCATCCAGACCTCTGTCCGGTGCGCAACCCCCGCAAAAAGGCCCCCGTCGGCCAGAACCTCCAAGGGCGTCCGGCCGTACTCCCGGTGCGCCGCGGCCGCCACGTTGCCGCCGAGCAGGTGGGCCATGAGCTGCATCCCGTAGCAGATGCCTAATACCGGTATCCCGGTTTCAAAAAAGGCCGTCGGGAGCACCGGTGCACCCTCTTCGTACACGCTCGACGGCCCCCCCGAGAGAATGATGCCCCGTGGCTGGCGCGCCCGCAGCGCCTCCACCGGCGTAGAATAAGGCATAATCTCGCAATAAACCCGGCACTCCCGCACCCGCCGGGCGATGAGCTGGGTGTACTGTCCCCCAAAATCAAGGATGATTACCAGTTCTGCTTGCGGGTTGGGCACGTTACTCCCTCGCTTCGTAAATTTCCCGGCGCAGCACGCAGATGTCGGGCAGGTTCCGGTAACGCCCCGCGTAATCAAGCCCGTAGCCGACCACGAACTCGTCCGGGATCGAAAAACCCAAATAATCAATCGTCACCGGTACCCGCCGGCGGGAAGGCTTGTCCAGAAGGGCGCACACCTTGAGCCCCGCCGGCTCCTGCTGCCAGAGGTGGTCCGTCAGGTACTTGAGCGTTAGCCCCGTATCCACAATATCTTCCACGAGGAGAACCTCTTTCCCCGTTACGCTCCGGTCGAGATCCTTGAGAATCCGCACCACACCGGTAGTTGTGCTAGAAGCGCCGTAACTTGAGACCGCAATAAAATCAAGCTCCACCGGAACTGTCAGCACACGCAAAAGGTCGGCCAAGAAAACCACCGACCCTTTAAGCACGCCCACCGTCAGGAGTTCTTTCCCGCGGTAATCCGCCGAAATCATCTCGCCGAGCATCTTCACCCGTTCCTGAATCTCCGCGCGGCCGAGCAGAACCCGCTCGATATCCGGGTGCACGAGCTTCCCCCTCCGCACTTTCGCCCCGCAAAGGCACTACCACAGTTCGCAAAGAGTGCCAGGGTAGAAAAGCACGAAATCTGGCTTATTTATACCAGGAAAACCGCAGGATGTCAACTTTAACTGCCTCAGTTAGCCATATCCTAACCCCAAAACTAATTTTTTTATTGACAATAACCTTCAAAAAATGATATTGAAATGCCGAGGTCTCTGAAAAACCAGCTTAAAAAATAACCCATCATTTCTAAAGGGATACCCACAAAATGGAACAATTTACATGGCACTACAAATTAAATTAG
>NZ_JBRAIN010000008.1:2953-27450 GCF_052743955.1 Thermodesulfitimonas sp. | reverse complement strand
ACCGGATTTTTCATAAAAACCCCAGAGAATAGATACCCTCGGAAAAGCTAATAATGATTCAGGTGCAAAAACCTTCTTTTCCTTTCGGGCTGGCCAACATATAGGGCTGTCATTAGCAATAGGTTACTAGATGTAGAAGCACTGGTAGTGCAAAAGGGGTTTTTGCAGTGAAATCAATAATAGGTTTAGCGCCGAAAAACTGTTCTTCGGGGTGGAAACATGGAAATCGATCTTGGCTGGAACGAGCTCAAGGAGTGGCTCGGGAAGGGGTTGAAGGCGCTACGGCTTTTAGGTGTATCCGACGAAAACGCGGAGGATATCAGCTACCGCTTTGGCGAGCTCTTGAACCGCTACGTTGATTCGGCCAACCGGGAGCAGCGGTTAATAAAAGAGCTCTGGGGCCAAGGCAACGAGATCGAGCGCCGGGCGCTCGCCTCGATGCTGGCCCGGCTTGTCGAGCGCGATACCATCGAACGCAAGAAACCCTCGCGGTTAAGTGACGTGGAAGGGCCCGACGAGACGACGGAAGGACGGAAGAAGCCGTAGATACCTACGTCCTTTTACCTTCGGCGCGCAGCAGCAGGAATTACCGGTCGTAAACTGAGAGCCTTTCTTCAATGTTCCTCAAGGAAGCACGGATCTCTTCGAAGTAATCGCGGTGCAATTGAAAGGCATCAAACAGGATCCTGATTTTGTCGAAGGCTTCGGTTTCGAGGCGCACCTCCAGCTGCGTTATCTGGGTCTGCAGGTTCTCCTGGCCCTTCTCCAGGTTATTTAGCCGGTTTTCGATCCGCTCTAGCCGCAGGACCTGTCTCCCTAAACCCTGTTCGAGACGCTCTAGCCGGTGCGCGTGGACTTCCTGGACGCGCCGGAGTTCATCCTGCCCCTGCCGGAGTTCATCCTGGCCTTGGCGGAGTTCTCTAAGTTCTTCGAGGATGTGCTGGAGGACTTGCTCCATACCTTGGCCCCCCTGATAGTTGTTGCATTATTTTACCACAAGCAAAGCTGACAGGGAAGGGCTTTTCTATGGGAGACGGACGGACGGCGATACAAGCGACTCTGGCAGGATCAGGTTCCCCGCCTATAACAACCGGTGAAGATAGATTTCAGTTTTCCCACGCTGTCGGTGAGGGCCAGGTAGATGTGGCCGGCCATGGTGGCGGCGGTTAGGAGAGTAAGAGAGTAGAGAATTTGTCGGATGCGGGCGAGACCCCCAGCCAGGTCACGGGCCGCGCGAAGGTACGCGCCGCGTAGAGGAAGAACCCTAAGGGCAAAGCGAAGATAGCTTCGAGCGGCCAGAAGGTATAGAGGAACTTCTGGCCGATATTGTATTTGCGAAACCGCGGTTTTTGGTCCGTAAGGTAGAGGTGGTACCTGGCAAAAGACGGTAATTTCTTGAGGTCGTACCGCTTGGGAAGGATCAACCGCCACTCCCGGCGCAGGACAGCGTAATAGAGGCGGGCGATAAAGCCACCGGTGAAGAGAAAGCCAGCGAGCGAATGAAGTTTCCGCGCGGTGCGGGGGCTGCCGTGGTAGGGCGGATTGGTAAGGTAAAGGCCGGTAGCCACAAGGGTGATGGCCAGGGGGGCGAGCGTCCAGTGAAAGATTCTTGCGGGTAGCGGGTGGCGTTTCTGAATCACGGGCCCAACCTCCTTTGGGGCTTAGATTGGGGAACCTTTGGGGTCCGTTTACGAACTGCGAACTATGATATGGGTGGCGCACGCGTAGCGGGGGTCAAAGGAACTGATGATCCGCCCGATTTCGACCGGTTCTGTCGGGTCGGCCACCGGGGTCCCTATAAGCGCCTCCTCCACTGGCCCGGGCCTGCCTTCGTTATCCCGCGGCGAGAAGTTCCATGCCGACGGGGTAATGATCTCGTAGCGGCTGAGGCGCCTTCCTTCCACCCGGATGTAGTGCAAAAGAGGCCCCCGCATCGCGTCGGTGAGGCCGAGGCCCTCTCCTGCCCGCGGGATTTCGTAAGGGGTGAAGACGGGTCGGCGCCGTTCAAGCTCCTCTATCCACTGCGCCATTAGTTGGCAGAGCACTCTTCCGTTTCTTTCGCGTGGGCCAGAAGCCGGTCGAGAACGCTAACCCCGCGGCGGTAACACCCCGTTGCCCAGAGACGGGCGAGGGGACCGCCCTCGAACGCCTTTCCCGCGTAGCGCGGCGCCTTAATCCAGAAGTAGGCGCCGGGTTTGTCCGGCTGCGGCCGGGTTGCAGCCCGGCCGGGCGCCTCCGGGGCTGCTGTTTCAAAATAGGCGTGACGGAGGTGCTCGACGACGGCGTTTGTATCTACTGCTTGAGCGCCGTTCTCATCCTCGACCACGCCGCTAGGGAAGTGGCAGTGCGTTCTTTCCGGGTTTACCGGGTACATGCCGAAGGTCAGGAGCCGCAGGGGGCGCTGGCCACGTTCGAAGTAGTCTTGGTAAGCGGCCGCGAGCGTTTCGGCGTCGGGGAGCATCTTCGCAGCGACAAACTGACCGAGGCGGTCGAGCTTGGCTTTTAAGTTGAGGATCAGGGCACCGTCCGGGGAGACGGAGGCACCGCCGGCAAGAATACCGTGCTGGTGGGGCGCCTTTTCCCGCCAAGCGCGGCGATGATTTCGTGAGCTACGCGGGCAACGCCGATGGCTTCCGCGTAATGGGCCATCAGGCGGGCCTCAGTTTCCGGCGGCAAGCGGTAGTCATGCCGGTAGCGGGGGGGTGAACGGAGGTTTCGCGGGCCCCCGAACGTAGTCGGGCAGGACTAGCAGGTAGAAGTGCCGGATATGGTTCTGGAGGGTTTCGGCCGCCAGGATGAGGTTCCGGATGCGGTGGCCGTTTTGCGGCGGCCGGACGTTCGCCAGGTCCTCGAGTGCGTAGGCTGCGGCGGTAGCGTGGGCTGTGGCGCAGATACCGCAGATGCGCTGGGCAAAATAAGGGGCGTCGCGCGGGTCCCGGCCCTGGAGCAGTAGCTCAAAGCCGCGGAAGAAAAGGGCCCCGACGCGGCAAGCGGTAACCTCCCCGTCGGCTACGGTGATTTCGACGTGGCCGCAGTTGTTGGCGCGGGTGATCGGGCTTAGCATAACCTGTTTTCGCACGGGTCCACCTCCGTTCCGAAACTTTTTATGGCATCTCACATCTAAGCTTTGCGTGCCTCTTAGCGCGGGCGTCGTGACAGAAGCTTGCGTAAAACGCCTGCGCGGGGCGCGTTCTACCCTTACGTGCTTTCTTGAGCGTCCGGGCCAGCCTGCCCGTAGCAATGTTGGCGGTTAGGTGCGCGCCGATGCCAAGTGCTGTCAGTACCCCTGTAAGTAACCCCGCGCGGTCGGCGTTAAGGCGCAGGGGCGGCGCTTCGAAGTCCGGCAGGTGTTCAAAGAAGGGGGAGAGGCCGTCGGGGAACGCGGGGCTGGCGCAGCCGATGCAGGGGGTGTTAGCGCCGACTGGCCAATTGGTATGCTCACCGCACCACTGGCGCACCGGGCAATCGGCATAGGTCACCGGCCTCTTGCAGCCGAGCCGGTACAGGCACCCGGCTTCACCCGGCTGTGCGGCGAAGTTACCATTTTCAAAATCCGCGCGCCGCGGGCAACGCTCGTGCACCGTTTCGCCGAAGTAAATGAGGGGGCGGTTATGGGCGTCGAGTTCTGGCATACCGTACGCCACTAAGTGGTAAAGGGTGCCGGCAAGCCAATCCGGGTGAACCGGGCAACCAGGGACGTTGATCACCTGCTGCGGGACCACTGCGCTTACCGGTTGGGCGCCGGTGGGATTGGGGTGGGCGGCGCAGGTACCGGCGGCCACTACGTACCGCGCTTTTGCCGCCAACTCTTGCACCGCTTCGAGGGCCGTCCAAGGCCGGCCGGCGCGATAGGCGATGACGCAGTAGCGGCCTTCTGCCGCCGTAGGGATGTTCCCCTCGACTACCAGGATATACTCCCCCGCCGCGTCGTCCGAAGCCGCCGCGAGCGGTTGTAGCGCAAGGTCTCCTTCGGCCACCATGGTGAAGGGTTCAAAATAAAAGTCAAAATAGTCCTCTACCATCTGCCAAAAATTAGGGTGACGCGCGTTGAGGAGCGAAAGAATATCTCCGGCGCAGCTGTTGGTGGTAAGCCAGATTACTTTTGGCCGCATGCGGCGCCTCCGGTCCGTTTTTTCTATTATTAACTTTCTGGCGGTCGGGGATGCGTTTCCAGACAGGCAAAACAGGCGGAAAAGGTTACCGGTGTTTGGTAATAACTGGTTTTCTATGGCCACGACGGAGCGCGGGAGGGGCTATTATCTTTTGCTGGCCGAGAAAAAATATAGAACGGGTGGTAAAGCGGTGCGCGAGGAAGGAAGGATTTCCGCCTTCGCGGCGATGGTTTACCAGGTGGCTATTGTACTGGCGGCAGCCGTTTTCTTCGTGCTTTCGATCATGGTGACTAAAGCGCGGCAGGACGCATGGCTTTCCGGATTCCTCGCCTGTCTTTTCGGTTTCCTGGTGGTTTTTATCGCCACCAGATTGGCCCTGCGTTTCCCGGAAGAAACAGTGGTAGAGTACGCACCCCGGCTGCTCGGAAAGTTTGGCGGTAAGCTGGTCGGCTTTATCTACACCTTTTACTTTTTCTACGGGGGCTATTACGTTATGCGCCAGTTCGGGGGAGCTTATGGCTACCGCTTATTACCCGCATACCCCGATTATCGTTTTTATCGTGGTTCTCGGTTTGTTGGCGTGTTACGTGATTTATTTGGGACTGGAGGTTTTATGTGCCGGGTTATTTTGGTTTGGGGGGTCTTTGCCCCGGTCTTCCTCCTGCTTTTGCTTTTGCTGGTCAAGGATATTCAGGTAACCCGCTTTCTTCCCCTGATGGAGTTTGGGTTTGGTCCGGTAATATGCGGGACGATTGCGCCGGCCGGGTGGCTGGCGCAGATGGCAGTGGTCTTTATGCTGGTCCCTTTTGTAAGCGACCGGTGGCGGGTGCTCCGCAGTGGAGCGAGCGCAGCTTAACTACCACATCCTCGAGCGGCTGATGCTGGATTACCCTGAAGGGGTTCCAGTTTCCATAGGGATGGTCAAAGATCGGGTGACTACTATCGCTGAGCTTGAAGACTGTAAAGATTTCTGGGAAGCGGCGGAAGCCATCCTGGCCGGGAAAGCGGTTCTTTTCTTGGCGGGTGAGACACAGGCGTTGGTGCTGGATACCCGCGGCTACGAGACGCGGTCGATCGGTGACCCCGAGATCGAGAGTGTGGTCCGTTGTCCTCGGGACGCCTTTGTAGAGGATATCGAGCGGAACATTATGCTCATTAGGCGGCGGCTAAAGACCCCAAACTTAGTGGTGGAAAGGTTCAATCTTGGGCGACTAACCCAGTCGATAGTGGTTCTCCTTTATATTAAAGGGCTGGTGACGCCGGAGTTGGTCGCGGAGGTTCGGTCGCGCGTTAAGAGGATAGATATGGATACCGTTTTTAGCTGCCACTACGTGGAAGAAATGGTGGTTGATAGCCCGTATTCCTTTTTCCCCCAGACCATTGCTACCGAGCGTCCCGACCGGGTGGCAGCAGCGCTGGCCGAAGGAAAACTGGCCTGCCTGACTGATACTACCCCGATGGCGTTGATTGTGCCGGCTACTCTTGCCGCCCTTTTGCAGTCGCCGGAAGATTACTACCATCCCTCCGTCATCAGTACCGCTATCCGCTGGCTGCGCTACCCCGCTTTCTTTATTTCGGTAACGGCCTCGCCACTTTATATTGCTATCACCACCTTTCACCAGGAGATGATTCCCTTCCGGCTTCTTCTTTCCGTAGCGGCGGCGTGGGAAGGGGTGCCGCTGCCGGCGGTCCTGGAGGCGCTCGTAATGGAGCTGACCTTCGAGCTTTTGCGGGAAGCGGGGATAAGGTTCCCGCGCCCCATCGGCCATGCGGTGAGCATCGTCAGGGCCCTGGTTATAGGGGAGGCGGCGGTTACGGCGGGGGTGGTTTCGCCGCTAATGGTGATCATAGTGGCGCTGGCCGGTATGGCGTCTTTCGCCACGCCTTCCTACGAACTGGCGCTCCCGATGCGCCTCTTTCGGTTCCCGCTGATGGTTCTCGCCGGAAGCCTGGGCCTTTTCGGGCTTACGGCCGGGTTGCTGGCGTTATTGATTCACCTGGCGGGGCTGCGCTCCTTCGGGGTACCCTACCTTACGCCTGTTGCCCCGCTGAAGTTCCCCGATCTCAAGGACGTTTTAGTGCGGGTACCCCTCTGGATGATGCGTACCCGTCCCGAAACTGCCAAGCGGAACTGGTACCGGATGCCGCCGGGGCTCAAACCCGGACCGCCGCCGGAAGAGTAAGGCAGAAAGCGAAAGGGTAAATGGGAGATGCTGAGGGGAGGGGATGGTGAGTTTGCGGTGGTTTGGTAATGCCAGTTTTGCTGGTGCTCACGTTCTTTACCGCTGGGTGCTGGGACTTTAAGGAGGTAGAGGACTTAGGTTTTGTTACCGGTATAGAAGTAGATGCTGCGCCCCACGGAAAGGTTGAACTTTTGGTTCAGCTACTGAACCCGCGCGTGGTAGGCGGTGCTGTCCGAGGCGCGGTAACGCCCGGCGCCAGCGCCTCGGCGAAGGGTTTCCGAAATTATACGGTGGTTTGGCCGGACCATCTTCGACGCGATAAGGGAACTTTCTCTAATTGTACCCAAGAGGCTTTTTTTTGCCCGGAACCGGGAGATCCTGTTCGGCGAAAGGCTGTCCCGGGAGGGGCTCGGGAAGGCGCTCGACTTCTTCGACCGGAGCGTCGATATCAGAAAGCTTGCCCACGTGCTGGTAGTGCGGGGGAAGATGCCTGAGGTGATGGAAGTGCCCAATCCCCACGAAATTGGTCCGGCGCTCCGGATTGACGTGCTGATGCGCGAGCAACAGCGGGCTAACCACTTCCCGCCGGTGAATTTGGGTGATTTCCTCGGCTTATTAGCGACGGAGGGGCAGGGAGCTTACTGCGCGGTGGTGTGGGTGAAGCGGAACCCCTCTTTTACCACCCGACCGGATAAGCCGTTTACGCCGGCACCAGAACCTTACCTCGAAATTAAGATCGGCGGTGCGGCTCTCTTCCGGGGGGAGAAACTGGTGGGGTACCTGAACGAACACGAGACGCGGGGGCTCCTCTGGACGCAGGGGAAGGTTCAAGGCGGGCATCTTGAGCTCTCTTGCCCGGATAAAAAGGGGCTTTTGTATCGGTCAACATTCCCCGGTCGAAGGCCCAGATTATACCGGAAATCACCCGCGACGGGCGGCTGATGGCCACAGTGAAGATTTCCGAGGAGGGAAACATTGCCGAAACAAACTGCGCCGTGGATGTTGGAAAGGAAGAGACGATAAAAAGGCTCGAGGCGCTCCAAGCGAAGCAAATTGAGCGAGAAGTGATGCGGGCGGTACGGCGTGCCCAGGAGTACAGGAGCGACGCCTTCGCCTTCGGGGCTGCTTTTCACCGGCGCTACCCCCGCGAGTGGCTGGCGATGCGGGCCCTTTGGGCGGAGGAATATTTTCCATCGCTAGAGGTGAAGGTTATTGCCGATACCAAGATCAGACGTATGGGGCTCAGACTCGGACCCGTACTCCGGAAGGAACTGCGATAAAGAATATTTTAAGCGAAGCGGAAAGTTGCGGTGATCGCCTTAGCCGTGAGGCTTCCCGCCGCACATTTAGAATTTTTAGGAGGGTAAGCGGGTGCTGGTCTACGTTTTACTCTTACTTCTTTTTTACGCCACCGTAGCCTACTTCGAAGTGCCCCGGATGCTCAAAAACGGGATGCGCCGGGAGCTTTACGCCTTCATCGTCATTTCCCTTTTTGGCTTTATCCTAGCCACGGGGCAGATTTTTCACTGGCCGCTGCCGAACGTCACCAAGGGGATCGAAGCGCTGGTGCGCCCGGTTTACAAAGCGGTTGAAGGGTGGCTTTTACCCCCGGAACTGCGCGGCTGAAAGCGGATTTTATGATTTTATGGTAAAATGAGAGGAGACGAAGGTGTTGAACGTGGAATAAGCTTTGGGACGGCGGCGATAGAAGGAAAAGCCGGAGGATAAAGGATTAAGACGGACAGGGGAGGCTTGGGATGAGTATTGAGAAACGTCTTGCGACGCTGGGGATCATGCTACCGGAGGCGCCACGGCCGGTGGCGGCTTACGTTCCTTACGCTATAGTAAACGGTCTGGTCTTTACCGCAGGGCAGCTTCCGGTCGTAGCGGGGAAGATCTGCTACACCGGGCGGGTAGGGGCAGAGCTGACGGTAGAGGAAGGGCGGGAGGCGGCACGCCTCTGCGCGCTCAACGCCCTGGCGGTGGTGCGGGCGGCGGCGGGGAGCCTCGACAACGTGATGCAGGTGATCCAACTGACTGGTTATGTGGCGAGCGCCCCCGATTTTTTCGGCCAGCCGCAGGTCCTAAACGGCGCGTCAGAGCTCTTAGAGGAGATCTTCGGAGAGGCGGGGCGGCACGCCCGGGTAGCGGTGGGGGCAAGCGCCTTGCCGCTTGGCGCGGCGGTAGAGCTCGCGCTGGTAGTAAAGGTAAATGCCCGTTAAGTGAACGTCGGCCTTTTACGGGTGCGGTATATTCTGGTGTCCAGCCTGCCCCGCTTGTCAAGTTAACCGGTTTAAGATAAACTGTCTTCGGACAAATTGCGTGTTCTTTTTCAAGGGGGCTAAATTTTGGCAAAGGGATTTAAGTCTTCTCCTGCTGGCCCCTGGCTGCTGGTCACCCTGCTCCTAACCGGCGGGCTGGCGGGCAGCGTCCTCGGCGAGTGGCTCGCCGTGTATGTTCCGGCGCTCAAAGCGGTTCCCCGGGTTGCTTTCGGGCCGGCAACGCTCAACCGCCGCTTCCTGACGCTCACCTTTAGTTTTTCGCTGGTGGTCGGACCGCTGACCGCTTTGGGGTTCACCATCGGCTACCTTGCCTACCGCCGGCTGTGAGGAAGTTATACCTTGCTTCCACTTCGCCCAGGCGGCGGGCGCTCTTGGCGAGCCTGGGTATGGAGTTTGTGGTGTTGGCGGTCCCGGTGGACGAAACGCTGCCACCTCTGCCACCGGGGAAGGCGGTCGAAGTGGTGGCCCTCCGGAAGGCGCAGGCGGTAGCCGCCAAGCTTGAGGAGGCGGCATTGGTTATCGGTGCCGATACGGTGGTGGTGCACCGGGGGCGGGTGTTAGGGAAGCCGCGCGACGCGACGGAGGCCTGCAGGATGCTCCGGAAGCTTCAAGGGGAGTGCCACACGGTCTTTACCGGGGTGGCGGTAGTAGCAGTGCCGGAAGGCAGGGCGGTGGCGGCCCACGCGGCGACGCGGGTTTGTTTCGCCCCCCTTAGCGATGCGGAGGTTGCCGCCTATGTCGCTACCGGGGAGCCGCTGGATAAGGCGGGAGGGTACGCGGCGCAGGGTCTCGGGGCGCTTTTTATCCGGCGGCTTGAAGGCTGTTACTTTAACGTAGTGGGACTACCCCTTCATCTTTTAGGGGAAATGTTAAAAGGCTTCGGTGTCAACCTGCTGCTGCGCCAGGATGAAGGCTGAAGGAAAAGAGAGCGTGTCTGGGACCGGGTGGCTCCCAGGCGCGCATGACACGGGGGTCAAGGTGAAAGGGCGGGTTGATTTAGGCGGAGAGGTGCGGCCGGCCTACCGGGTGGCGATGCGGGAGCTGCCCCAGAGCGCCCGACCACGGGAGCGGCTCTGGCGGGAGGGTCCGGGGGCGCTTGCCGAAGCAGAACTTTTGGCGATCATCTTGCGGACCGGTTCGCGGGAAGGATCGGCCCTCGATCTGGCTCGCTACCTCCTCGGGCGCTTCGGCGGGCTGGTGGGGCTGGGAAAGGCATCGCCGGAAGAACTGAGCACGGTCAAGGGCGTTGGCCCGGCGAAGGCAGCGCAGGTGGCGGCGGCGCTGGAGTTGGGGCGGCGGCTTGGCGCGGCCGTCCGGTTCCGGGTAGCGGTGAGCACCCCCGAGGACGCCGCGGCGCTGGTGGTGCCCGAAATGCGCCATCTTGAGCGGGAGGAGTTCCGGGTTATCTTGTTGGATACGAAAAACCGGGTAATCGGGGTGGAGACGGTGGCGGTAGGGAGCCTCAATAGCGCGGGGGTCCAGCCGCGGGAGGTTTTCAAAGGCGCGGTGCGGCGGAGCGCCGCCACGGTGATCCTGGTGCACAACCATCCGAGCGGCGACCCGACTCCAAGCCGCGAGGACGTGGCGCTGACGAAGCGGCTCGCGCAGGCGGGGGAACTCTTAGGGATCGAAATCTTAGACCATATCATCGTAGGGGATAATAAGTATATCAGTCTCAAAGCAGAAAAACTGCTCTGATTTGAACAGAAAAACGGCCTTAACGGAGAAGGGAGCTTCAAGGTGCTGCGTTTCGGCATTTTTTCCAGAGATTTAGGGATTGACCTAGGTACGGCTAACAGCCTCGTCTACGTGAAAGGGCGCGGTGTGGTGCTGCGCGAGCCGTCGGTGGTGGCCATCCAGAAGGATACCGGACAGATACTCGCGGTGGGCGAAGAGGCAAAGCAGATGATCGGGCGGACGCCCGGAAACATCGTGGCCATCAGGCCGCTGAAAGACGGCGTTATTGCCGATTTTGATACCACGCAGGCGATGATCGGGTATTTTATCAACAAGGCGCTACGGGGGCGGCGCTTTTTCCTCCGGCCGCGGGTGGTTATCGGTGTGCCGTCCGGCGTGACGACGGTGGAAGAGAGGGCGGTGCGGGAAGCGGCGCTTCAGGCTGGCGCACGGGAGGTTTACCTCATCGAGGAGCCGCTCGCGGCGGCGATCGGCGCCGGGCTTCCGGTGCATGAACCGACCGGCAACATGATCGTGGACATCGGCGGGGGAACGACTGAGGTGGCGGTTATCTCTTTAGGGGGCATCGTGACCAGCCGCTCCATTCGCGTTGCGGGCGACGAAATGGACGAGGCGATTATCCAGTACGTGAAGAAACATTATAACCTTATGATCGGTGAGCGCACCGCGGAAGAGATTAAGATCAAAATCGGTTCGGCTTATAAGCCGGAAGGGCTCGGCAGCGAGGATGTGCGCGGCCGGGATCTGGTGACCGGCCTGCCGAAGACCGTCAAGGTTTCGGCAGAACAGATTTATGAAGCGTTATCAGAACCGGTGGCCGCAATCCTCGAAGCGATCAAGGCGACCCTCGAGCGGACGCCGCCGGAGTTAGCGGCCGACATTATGGACCGCGGGATCATCATGGCCGGGGGCGGCGCGCTCTTGAAAGGGCTTGACCGCCTAGTGAGCGAGCAAACCGGGATGCCGGTCGGCTTGGCGGACGATCCGCTACTGGTGGTGGTTCGGGGGACGGGTTACGTGCTGGACAACATCGAGATTCTGCGGCGGGTGGTCCTGCAACCGCGGAAGGTGGGGTAAATGGCGCCTTCCTGGCGCGCGGCGAAAAAATTTTTTCTGGCATTCATTTTAGTTGGCTTGACAGTGGGCACGATTCACTTAACCCGGGCCGACCGGCCGGTAGACCTTAACCCGATAGCAGCGTGGACGCGGGACGTAGCGGCGCCGGTCCAGCGGGCGGTTTGGCGGGCTGCACAGGCGGTGGAAGCCAGGGCGACCTTTGTTTTTTCGCTGGGCCAGGAGAACGGCCGGACCCGGGCCCTGGAGAAGCAGGTAGCGGCGCTGGAGGGCGAGGTGCGGCGGCTCCGTGCGGTTGAAGCGGAAAACGCGCGCCTAAAAGCGCTGCTCAACTACCGGACGACCCGTTTTGAGGCTTCGTTGGTGGCGGCGGTGATCAGCCGGAGTCCGGATAACTGGTTCAGTACGGTCACCATCAACTGCGGCCGGGCTGAGGGCGTGACGCCGGGCGCGCCGGTACTTACTCCTGCCGGGCTTGTCGGGCGGGTGCTGGCGGCGAGCCAGCATACAGCTGAGGTGCTCCTCATCACTGACCCTCGGAGCGCGGTGGGAGCTGTTGTTTACGAGACGCAGACGCCTGGCATTATCCACGGGAACCTGGGTGAAGCCGGCGGCCTCAAGATGCGCTACGTATCGAAGGACGCGCCGGTGCGGCGGGGCTTTCTTGTGCTCACTTCCAACCTGAGCGGCGTCTTCCCGCCGGGGATACCTGTGGGCACGGTGACTAAGGTGGCAGAGGAAAAGAGTGGCCTTTTCAAAACGCTTTACCTGCAGCCCACGGTGAATCTCGACCATCTTGAAGAAGTACTGGTCCTACTAAAAAGCAGTAAATAAAGGCTGGGAAACCATCTTTTAACGGTAAACTTGTTTTTGGCCCGGAACTACGGCGGTGTTTGCTTCCGCTTAACTGCGGGTTGTTCTTCTTACCCAAATCCTTGGTTTTGATTGGGGTTGGGCGAGGCGTGCGGACGGTCGCGTTTCTAATCCTGATCGGGGTGGCGCTGCTTTTAGAAGAGACGGTGCTGCACTTCCTCCGGGTAGCCGGGGTGAAACCGGATCTGGTGCTGCTGCTGGTTATCTTCAACGGCATCCTGAAAGGCCCCCGCGAAGGGGCCTTTGGGGGTTTTATCGGCGGGCTGATAGAAGACTTTGCCTGCGGTCACTATATTGGACTACACGCGCTGAGCAAGCTCTGTGCCGGCTACGTAGCGGGTCTGGTAGAGGTGCGGGTTTACAAGGAGAGCCTGCTCGTGGCGGCGGTGGTGGTCTGGGGGACAAGTATGGTCGCCGGCGCCGTGGTCTACCTTCTGCTTGCGACCCTGGGCATCTTTGTCGCTCCTGCGGGCGCCTTTATCCGGGTGATCTTTCCCGTTGCGGTTTATAACGGACTGGTAAGCCTCCTCTTTTACCGCCTTTTTCACCGGGCGACTTTTTACGGAATCTTAAGGGAGGAACGCTTCTGACTTTGGAACGAAAAGTGGTGGAGAAGAAGGTCAGGGTTTTTATAGTGCTGGCCGTGGTTGTTTTTGCGGTCCTTTTTTTTCGTCTTGCTGAGCTCCAGATTTTCCGGACGGAACAGTTCGCGGTCCTGGCGCGGGAAAACCGCCTCCGCTTAATGACTATTCGCGCGCCGCGCGGTGAGATTTACGACCGGTACGGGCGGAAAATCGTCGGCAACCGCCCCGTCTATACGCTTTCAATCGCCAACCTGGGTAAACCGGTGCCCCCAGCCGTGATTAAGCGGTTGGCGCGCCTTTTAGGGAAGGACGAGGCGGAGCTGCGCGAAAAAATGAAGGCGCAGGTGCTTCCCTACGAGCCGGTCAGGATTGCAACCGACGTGCCGCTGTCAGTGGTCACCTTTATCGAAGAGCACCAGGAGGATTTCCCCGGGGTGCTGGTGGATATAACGCCCGTACGTGCTTATCCCTACGGGACGACGCTGGCCCACGTCATCGGGTACGTACAAGAGATCAAGCCTGAGCAACTCGAGAAGTATAAGGACGAAGGCTACAAGCTAGGTGACCCCTTCGGGCAGGACGGCATCGAGTACGTCTGCGAGCGCTACCTCCGGGGTGAGGATGGCGCCCGCTACCTGGAGGTTGACGCCACGGGCCGGCCGGTGCGCGACTTCGGCGTAAAACCACCGGTGTCGGGGGCGAACGTTATCCTGACTATTGACCTTAAGCTCCAGCGGGTCGCGGAGGAGGCGCTCAAAAGGGCGATTGAGGCCGCGCGGCATGAGGGCTACCCGGCGCCTGGTGGCGCTGCGGTGGCGGAGGATGTGCAGACAGGTGAGATCCTGGCGCTCGCGAGTTTTCCGGCCTACGACCCGGCAGCCTTCACCCGGGACCTGAAACCGCAGGAGGTGGCGCAGCTCTTCGGCGCGCCCGACAAGCCGTTTCTCAACCGGGCGCTCAGGGCCTACCCGCCGGGTTCGACCTTTAAGATGATCACGGCGATGGCGGCGCTCGAATCCGGGAAGATCACGCCCAATTTTACCATCCACGATACCGGCGTTTACGTCCTCGGGCGAGTCTTTCACGACTGGCTTCCCGGGGGCCACGGCCGTGTCGACCTCGTTAAGGCTATTCAGGTTTCCTGCGACGTCTATTTCTGGACCATCGGCAACCTGACCGGCATTAACGAGATTGCGCGGGTCGCGCGGGAGTTCGGGCTGGGGGAAGCGACAGGCCTCGGTCTTCCCGGTGAGGTCACCGGTGTGGTTCCGACACCTGAATACAAATACAGGACGGTCAAAGCTTATCTTGACGCCATCTTCAGTCCCCAGTTGAAAGCGGTAGAAAAAAGGTACGCCCCCCTTATTGCTCAAGCGCCGGATGACGAAGCGCGCGCACAGTTAGAGCGGGAACGGGACAGGAAACTCGCCGCGATTCGGGCGGAGTACGAACGCTACGCCTGGGATCTGCAGTGGCGGGCTTACGATACGCTCAATACCGCTATTGGGCAGGGTTACAACCTCTGTACCCCTTTACAACTTGTCAACTATGCCGCGACCATCGCGAACAACGGCATCCGGTACCGGCCGCACCTGGTGAAAAAAGTTATGGGGCCGGGAGGCGAGCTCGTCGCGGAATTCGGGCCGGAGGTTGTCGGGAGGGCGAAGGTGAAGCCGGAGACCCTGAAGGTGATCCAGGAGGGGATGGCGCTCGTGACGAAACCGGGCGGCACGGCGTACGGTGCCTTTTACGACCTACCCGTGAATGTGGCCGCAAAGACAGGTTCGGCCGAGGTTTCCGGACGGAAGGGAACCCACGCGCTTTTTATCGCCTACGCCCCGGTGGAGAAGCCGGAGGTGGCCGTAGCGGTTGTAGTGGAGAACGCGGGGCACGGCGGTTCGGTAGCGGCGCCGGTGGCGCGGAACATTTTTGCCGCTTATTTCGGGTTGCCGTTGAAGATGGAGCAGGGGATCCAGAAAACGGGTACCGGGGATTGATATTACTTGTAATTTTTGTCAAAATAAAGAAAAAGAAAAAGCCTTTAAACCAGCGGTTTTTCAGGTGCGTTTAGCAGGATTTGGTTTAAAGGCGGCGAATAGGGAGTAGGAAAGGGGGAGGGATCAGGTATGGCGTTGGAATCCGGGGCCGGTTCCTGGGCGGTGGGCCAGCGGGAAAAGCAAACGATTCTGATCTTGCGGACCCTGCGTTCGGGGCAAAGTATCTTTTATCCCGGGAATGTGGTCATTATCGGCGACGTTAACCCCGGGGCTCAGGTGACAGCCACAGGAGACGTAATTGTGGTCGGTGCGCTACGTGGGATGGTCCATGCTGGCGCGGGCGGCGACGAGGGCGCGATGGTGGTTGCTTTCCGGCTCGAGCCGACGCAACTGCGGATTGCTAACCACATCTCGCGGCCACCGGAGGGGATGACCCCGGCGAGGCAACCGGAGGTGGCGCGGATAAAAAATGGGGTCGTGACGATTGAGGCCTATGTTCCGGGGAGGAGAGCGTGCCAGAAACGGTCCGCGGTTTGCGCTGTCACCGAAGGGCGGGCAGCCGGAAAGGGAAGAGTGGCGCAGGGCTTCCGGAGAAGGCCAGGAGGATGTTTTACCGGGGAAATTTAACGGTGGGGAGGACAAAGAATGGGTGAAGTCATTGTCATAACTTCCGGCAAGGGAGGCGTGGGCAAGACCACGGCTACGGCAAACATCGGTGCGGGCCTGGCCATGCGGGGCTATAAGGTGGCCCTCGTTGACGCCGATATCGGCCTGCGAAACCTGGATGTCGTCCTGGGTCTGGAGAACCGGATTGTTTACGACCTGGTCGATGTGGCTCACGGCCATTGCCGTTTGAAGCAAGCGCTCATCAAGGACAAACGCTTCGACGGCCTCTACCTTTTGCCGGCCGCCCAGACTAAAGATAAAACGGCGGTCAAGCCCGAACAAATGAAGGAAATCTGCCACCAGCTCAAAGAGGAGTTTGATTACGTGATTATCGATTGTCCGGCCGGCATCGAGCAGGGGTTTAAAAACGCGATCGCCGGTGCGGAGAAGGCGATTGTGGTGACGACCCCGGAAGTTTCCGCTGTCCGCGATGCTGACCGGGTAATTGGGCTGCTTGAAGCGGCGGACCTGCGGGAGCCGAAGCTCATCATCAACCGGCTACGCCCGTGGATGGTGAAGCAGGGAGAGATGATGAATATCGACGATATTCTCGATATTCTGGCGGTGGACCTGTTAGGGGTAATCCCGGAGGACGAACAGATCATCGTCACCACCAATAAAGGGGAGCCGGTGGTGCAAGACCAGCGCTCGCGCTCCGGGGAAGCCTTCCGTAACGTCGCCCGGCGGATTTTAGGGGAGGAAGTGCCCCTCATGGACATGGACCTGGAGCGTAACGGAAACCTTTTTGCTCGGCTGCGGAAAATCATCGGGCTGGGGTAGCGGGTAGAGAGGAGGAAGGGTTTTGCTGGATTTCTTGGGGCACCTTTTCCGGCAGTCGCCGGCGAGCAAAGAGATTGCTAAAGAGCGATTGCGCCTGGTTTTAGTGCACGATCGGGCAAACGTCTCCCCGGAACTCCTGAAGCTGCTCAAGGATGAACTCGTCCAGGTGATCTCGCGCTATATGGAAATCGACGAGAAAGGGTTAGAGGTCACGCTCGGCACGTCAGAGAACATGGTGGCTCTGGTAGCGAGTATCCCGGTGCGGCGGGTGAAACGGGCGGTTAAGGCGGCTTCGGTGTAGGGTTATATATTCGTCTGTAAGGTGGTGCCGGCTATAAGAGGAGCCCGCGCGGCGGGCGCGGGTTTTTTGTCGTCCGCCGGCGGCGTCGGTTGCGAGACAAAATTTAACGCGCCGGTCGGGGGGCGTACTATATGGTGGAGGGAGGTGCGGGCCGTGACGGAACGGATTCTGATCGGCGCACCGGTACGGCAAAAGCCCCTGATTTTAGCGTGCTTTTTGCAGAGCCTCCGCAGGCTGCGGCGGGAGGGGCTGGAGGTCGACTATTTCTTCATCGACGACAACGAGGAGCAAAGCGCCTCGCAACTCCTCGCGACGTTTGCTACAGAAAACTCGCGGGTCTTCGTCGAAAGGGTGGAACCGGCGGGGGAATACGTCTGCGATGAGGTGACCCACCACTGGACACGGGAGCTTGTCTGGCGGGTGGCCGCGCATAAAAACCGGCTCATTACCGCCACACTGGAGCAGGGCTACGACCGCCTCTTCCTGGTAGATTCCGATCTGGTGCTTCATCCTGCGACGCTCCTCCAGCTTTGCGCTACGGGTAAAGAGATTGTGGCGGAGATTTTCTGGACGGAGTGGCAGCCCGGCTGTGGGAAACTCCCGCAGGTGTGGGGCTGCGATCACTACACCCTTTACGAGGTCCTTCCTGGCGAGTGGGTGGCGCCGGAGGAGGCGCTACTGCGTCAACAGCGGTGGCTGGAGCGCCTGGCGGAGCCAGGGCTTTACAGGGTCGGAGGGCTCGGGGCCTGTACGCTCATCGCGCGCGGCGTCCTCGAAAAGGGTATCAATTTTTCGCCCCTCTATAACCTTTCCTTTTGGGGGGAAGATCGCCACTTCTGTCTGCGCGCCGTAGCCCACGGTTACGAACTTTTTGTTGATACCTGCTGCCCCGCCTTCCATTTTTACCGTGAAACCGACCTGCCGGAAGCCTTAGATTACATGCACGAAAACGGGATCCTTACCGGTGACGACTGGTTCGGCGAATAGCACCGGGTGCTCGGCTGTGCGCGGCGGGCACTCATTTTCCGGGGAAGTACCGGTTGCTACGCAGCGGACCCAGAAGTTGGGCGCGGCTGTTTCGACGGGGCTCTGCAGGAGTTGGTTCGCGAGGAGCGGGCAGGGCTTCTTGAAGGGGTGCGCCGCGGAAAGTACGTAGCCTTCACGGAAGTCCCGGAGATGAGCCTTGGCGCAGCGGATGAAACCACGGCGACCGTTCGGGCGAAGGTGAAAAGCTTCGGGATTCTCGGGGAGCGTAATTTCATTACGGAGCAAGCGGCAACGGTGAAGCTGGCAAAGAAGGACGGCGAATGGCGGGTCACCGACTTGGACTTTAAGCCGGCACTGCGGCGAGAAGCGCCCCGGCGTTTCCCCTGGGGGCAAAGGGTGGCGAAGGCCACGGGCAACCGGATCACTTTAGCGATGGTGGTACGTAACGAGGCCGACCGCTTCCTCCGGCTGGTACTGGAGCAGGCGCGGGAGATCGTAGATGACGCTGTGGTGATCGATGATGGTAGCACCGACACGACGCCGGAAGTAGTGCGTGAGATACTGCAGGGCTTGCCACTCAAGCTGGTTCGCAACGAGGGGTCCCTCTTTGCGCGCAACGAAGCGGCCCTTAGGCGGATGTTGTGGGAAGAGACGGTAAAAACCGGGCCCGACTGGATCTTATGCCTTGACGCCGATGAACTTTTTGAGGCGGGGGCGGCACCGGTACTTAGGCGGATGGTCAACCAGGCGGATTTCGATTATTACGCCTTCCGCCTCTATGACTTCTGGACGCCGGAGGATTACCGGGAGGAGCCGCTCTGGTCGGCGCACTTTCGCTACTTCGTTCTTCTGGTGCGCTACCAGCCCTTTTTCCCGTATACCTAGTCGCAGAAGCCGCTTCCTTGCGGCCGTTTTCCCGCGAACGTGACGCTCTTGCCTGGGATCCAGAGCGGGCTGCGGGTGAAGCACCTCGGCTGGATGAGGCCTGCGGACCGTCTATCCAAGTATCTGCGCTACCGGCAGCTTGATCCTGAGGGGGTGTGGGGGATAAAGGAGCAGTACGAGACGATCCTGGATACTTTCCCCCGGCTTGTTCGCTGGCGGGAGTAGCGGCGGGAGGAGGTGGGGTGCGTGAGCGATAAGGAACTCTGGGACGCGCTGTGGGCGCAGGGGGAGCATCCGGAATGGGACCCGCTCTCCCAGGAGATCTACGACACGCTGATGAGGGAGTGGGGCAGTGTTACCGGCAAAAGGGTGCTGGAGGCGGGAGCCGGTTCTGGCCGGATTTCCCTGCGCTTGGCCGCTGCAGGAGCGGCGGTAGTGCTGGTCGATTTTTCAACAGAGGCTTTGTTTCTCGCCCGCAAGAACTTCCAGTGCCGGAACCTTGAGGCGGAGTACCTGCTTGCTGATATCAGGGAGCTACCGCTTCCGGACCATTATGTTGACTTTGCGTGGAATGCGGGGGTTTTGGAACACCTTGATTACCGTGGGCAGGTCCAGGCGCTTAAGGAGATGAAGCGGGTTACGCGGCCGGGAGGAGTGGTGGTGAGCTTTAACCCGAACGCGCGGTGCCTGCCCTACCGGGTAGGCAAGTGGGCGGCAGAGTATACCGGTACGTGGCCGTACGGGGTGGAAAACCCGGTGGTCAGCCTAGCGCCGGTGTGCCAGGAGGCGGGGCTAACCCTGAGAAAAGAGTACACCATCGGTCTCCTGGCGGGGCTGGCCTTCTTGGATTATGTTCCCAACAGCCGGACGGTGAGAGCGGCGGCGGAGGCGTTTTTGGGGCAGCTCCCGGTGGCGGAAAGGGACCTTTTTCCGGGGTACCTGCTGGTTTCGGTAATGTCTTCTGAAGGGTAGGGTGGTGGAAAGGTGACAGAAATTGCCCACACGCTCCTTTTTTTGGTGCGGGATAAGGACGACCTGGCGATGGCGGACCTCTGCCTCGGAAGTCTGGCTCGCAGCGCGCCCGGGGCGCTGGTGGTCTTCTACAACCAGGGCTTACTAACGAACGAGGCGCTGCGCTCGTTCGCGAACCGGTACAACCTTCGTACGGAAATCCTGGGCCGGGGGGAGAACGTGGGGATTCCGGCGGGCCGGATGGCCTGTTTTGAACATATCTGGGCCAATTTTCCGGAAGTCGCCTTTATTTCGGAGCTTCATGTGGATATGGCCTTCCCTATGGGGTGGGTTTCCCCGCTGCTCGCTTTTCTGAAACGCACCGGGGAGCCGATGGTCTGTCCCGGCATCCTCACGCGGGAAGGAGAACTCCACCCCGAAGGTAAGGGGAAAAAGGTGGTGCCGGTCGTACCCCTGCACGACCTGGCGGCGCTTTGCCGGCTGCTGGCCACGCTGACGGAGGAACGGGTGGTGACTGGTTTCGTTCACCCCGTGGTGCACCGGTCGGCGGCGCTGAGAGAAGTTGGCGGGTACGACCTGTGCTTCTTGAAAGGAAGGCAGGGGTTTGAGGATGACGCGCTATTACTCGGCTACCGGTACTACATGGGCACTAAAAGCGGCTGGCGGCCGAAGTGCCTCCTATCGGTCCGGGTCTTTCACGCGACGCTCTTTCAGCGGATGTTTCTCCCTGACAAGGAGTTAGAGTTCAACCGTAACCTCTCGGGACTGATCGCCCAGTACGGGATAAGGGGTCTTCTCGAACTTAGCCGCATTCACGGGGAGGAAAGCAGCTTCGGCGCTCTGGCGGCGGAAATGATACGCCGGCTATCCGGAGGGCAGAATGGCAGGTAACGGTAGAAGCGCAGTAAGACGGTTGCAACAACGGTTAGGTTTCCAGAAGTGGCAGGACCAAAACTTCACCTGAGAAGCAGGTCTTCTGGCGGCGGTGGCGCAAAGCCCACTTTTTATTTGCCAGAGGTGTTATTTTAAGTTAAAATAAGACTATTGGGCGGGGATGGTAACGGAGGACTACGCCGTGGCACTGGATCCGGAAGAAAATATGTGTTTTGCTTGTAGCTCGCGAAATCCGATCGGGCTTAAGCTTTCCTTCGAAGAGGAAGACGGGGTGGTGCGTGCCGTCTTTGCGGTGCGGCCGGAGCATCAGGGGTGGCCCGGGTACCTGCACGGGGGGCTTATCGCTACACTTTGTGATGAGGCGATGGCCCAGTGGCTTTGGCGCCGCGGGGTTGAGGCCTATACCGGCGAGCTCGCAGTGCGCTTCAAGAAAGGGGTTCCGGTGGGTGCGGTGCTCGAGGTGCGGGCAGAACTGGTAGAGGCCCGACGGAAGATGGCTATTTTAGGAGCAACAGTTCTATTCACCGACGGGACGGTGGCGGCAACGGCCACCGGAAAATTTATCTGCATCACTACCCCTGACGGGGCGACACGGAAAGAAACGGAGAAATTCATAACGAAGGATGAAGATTCACGGAGAGGTTAAGGGGGTTAATGACGAAGGAAGAAATTCTCGAATATATGCGCCGGAAGGCCTACCGCCCGCTTACAGTGGCGGAGTTGGCGCGGGTTTTCCTCCCTGATGGTAAGAATCTCACCGCTTTTAAGAAGCTCCTCCGGGAGATGGAAGCGGAGGGGCTTATCTACCAGACGCGAGCCGCGCGCTACGGCCTACCGGAGCAGTTTAACTTGCTGGTCGGGCGGATTGAGAGGTACCCGAAGGGCTTTGCCTTCCTTATCCCCGACCGGGAAGGGACGGCAGACGTTTTTATCCCCCCAGGGAGCCTTAACGGGGCGATGCACAACGACCGGGTGGCGGTGCGGCCGGTGCCCGGTGGCAGGGGGAAGACGCGGGAGGGAGAGGTTGTCCGGGTCTTAAAGCACGCCAACCATCGCGTGGTGGGGACGCTCCGTAAGAAACGGCGCTTTGCGGTGGTGGTGCCGGACGACCAGCGCCTCGGAGCAGACATCATCGTGCCGCGGGGCCGGCTCGCGGGGGCAAAGAGCGGCGACAAGGTGGTGCTCGAGCTCACCGCCTATCCGGCGCCGCGGACGCCAGCCGAGGGGCGGGTGGTCGAGGTTTTGGGGCCGGCGGATGCGCCGGGTATGGATATTACGGTTCTTTGCCGACGCTACGACTTGCCGGACGATTTTCCCGCCAGGGTGCTCCGGGAAGCCGAGGCGGTACCGGAAACGATTCCCGCCACGGAACTCAACGCTCGCCGTGACCTGCGGGAGGAGCTTATCATCACCATTGACGGGGAGGACGCCAAAGATTTTGACGACGCGGTGGGCCTCACGCTTCTGCCCGACGGTTCTTACCGGCTGGGGGTCCATATTGCGGATGTAGGGTTCTACGTGCGGGAAGACAGCGCCCTCGACCGGGAAGCGCTGAAACGGGGGACGAGCATTTACCTCCCGGGGCGGGTGGTGCCGATGCTCCCGCCGCGGCTTTCCAACGACATCTGCAGTTTAAATCCCGGCGCGGACCGGTTGACGTTCTCGGTAGAAATAACGCTTGATCCTGCGGGGCGCGTGCTGGCCTACGACATCTTTCCGTCGGTTATTAGGTCGCGGGAGCGGATGACCTATACGGCGGTGCGCGCTATCCTGGAGGGAGAACCGGAACTGCGGGCGCACTACGCCCACGTGGTGCCGATGCTCGAAAGGATGCGTGATCTCTGCCTTATCTTGCGCCGCCGCCGCCTTGCAGCGGGGGCAATCGACTTCAACCTTCCGGAGACGAAGGTGGAGCTTGACGCGGCGGGGCGGCCGGTGGCGGTTTACCGGGTGCAGCGGAGCATCGCCGAACAGATCATCGAGGAGTTCATGCTCTTGGCAAACGAGACGGTAGCGCGCCATGCGGCCCGGCTTGGCCTGCCCTTTATCTACCGGATTCACCCGAAGCCGGACCCGGAAAAGGTTGCGGCGCTGGAAGAGCTTCTGTCCGGCCTCGGTTACAGCGCGCAGGGACTTAGCCGTCTTGAACCGGCAAGCTTTCAGGCGGTGCTCGAAGCGGTTGCGGGAAAGCCGGAAGAGCGGCTGGTGAACGGCGTCATGCTCCGCTCCATGAAGCAGGCGCGCTACGCTCCGGAGCGTACGGAGCATTTCGGGTTGGCCTCGGAGTACTATACCCACTTTACCTCGCCGATCCGGCGGTACCCCGACCTTTTCATCCACCGGGTGCTGCGGGAGGCGCTTGGGGGCGGGACCCTGCCCGAAGAGCGGGCGGCAGCACTGCGGGCAAAGGCAGCCTTGGCGGCGGCGCTATCCTCCGAGCGCGAGCGGGTGGCGATGGAAGCGGAGCGCGAGGCAACCGAGCTCAAAAAGGTGGCCTTCATGCAGGATAAGATCGGGAATGTTTACCCCGGTTTTATTAGCGGTATAACCGCCTGGGGTTTCTACGTGGAGCTTGAGAATACCGTTGAAGGTCTGATCCACGTCCGGACGCTCACCGATGATTTTTACGTTTACGACGAGCGCCGCTACACCCTTACGGGACAGAACACAGGTCGCTGCTACCGTCTGGGCGATCCTGTCCGGGTACAGGTGGTGCGCGTTTCCGTTGAAGAGCGAATGGTCGAATTCGCACTCTTGACATCTGGAAACGGGGTATATTAAACTTTTCCTTGTATGATTTCGCATCCTTTTCCGGAGCACCGCAGAGTTTACGGCGTAATTTGGTTCGCGAGCGATTGTGAGCAGCAGAGGAGGTTAAGTAAAATGCGCAGTTTTATGGCCAAGCCCGAAGAGGTCGAGCGGCGCTGGTACGTGCTTAACGCTGCTGGGAAACCCCTCGGGCGGTTAGCAAGCAAAGCAGCGCACATCCTGCGCGGAAAGCATAAGCCGATCTTCACGCCGCATGTCGATACGGGTGATCACGTGATTATTGTGAATGCGGATAAGGTCCTCCTTACGGGGAACAAGTTAGAGAAGAAGCTCTACATCCGGCATTCCGGGTATCCGGGCGGCTTAAAAGTAATGAATTACGCAACGCTTATGAGAACGCGCCCGGAACTGGCCGTGCGCAAGGCGGTGGAGGGCATGTTACCGAAGACTAAGCTGGGCGCACGTATGGCCAGAAGATTGCGGGTTTATGCCGGTCCGGAGCACCCGCACCAGGCGCAAAAGCCGGAAGTAATGGAGCTTTAAATTGAGGAGGGGTTGAGGTGGCCAGGGTTCACTTTTACGGTACGGGAAGACGGAAAAACGCGATCGCCCGGGTGTTTCTCACACCCGGTGAAGGTAATATGGTCGTTAACGAGCGCCCGCTGGATGCTTACTTTAGGCGGAAAACTCTCGAAGTGCTGGTAAAACAGCCGTTAGAAATTACCGGGATGCTCGGGCGCTTCGACGTTAAGGCTAAAGTGGTCGGCGGCGGTATTAGCGGACAGGCGGGCGCGGTACAGCTCGGTATCGCCCGGGCGTTGGTTGAGGCAGATCCGAACCTGCGTCCGGTTTTAAAGAAAGCCGGCTTTCTAACGCGCGACCCGCGGATGAAGGAGCGCCGTAAGTACGGGCTCAAGAAGGCGCGGCGGGCGCCGCAGTTCTCGAAGCGCTAAGGCTTCAGGTGGCGGCTTTAGGGTTCTTGCGGCGTTAAAATTATCGTAGGGAACTTTAAGTTTGTTCCGGGTTTGGGATTTGAAGTGCAAAGTCGTAGGAAATAGGACGTAGCGTTCGCTACTTGCTCCGTAAGGGTAATAACTCCTTTTCCGGTAACGTAAAGTTTTTGCAGACCGGTCGGGAAAGGAGTTATTTTTTTGCGGTTGGAGAAAAGGCATCGCGCCGGATTAAAATTTCTGGTTTTAGTTGTCGGGGCGTATCTCTTGGCGGCGGTAGCGGTACGGACTTACCAGTTTATGGTAGTAGAGGCTGCGGTCCGGGAGGTTGCGGTCCTGGCGCCCGTAGTTATCGATCGGCTGGTGGTGGTCGATCCGGGCCACGGCGGCCCTGATCCGGGCGTGGTCCGGGAAGGAATTAAGGAAAAGGACCTGTATTTTTGTAAGCATTCACGTCAACAGTTTTGAGGAGGATAACGAGTATGGCGCC
>NZ_JBRAIN010000008.1:0-2853 GCF_052743955.1 Thermodesulfitimonas sp. | reverse complement strand
TATTTTTGTAAGCATTCACGTCAACAGTTTTGAGGAGGATAACGAGTATGGCGCCCAGACCTTCTACCAACCAGGCTCAGTGCAGGGGCGGGAGCTAGCCTGCGCCATCCAGAGCGCCCTGCGGGAATTTTTAGGGAACACGACGCGGTTACCGAAAGCAGCCGATTACTTTACCGGCCGGACGGCACAGATGCCGGCGGTGGTAGTAGGAGGTGGGCTTTATCACCAACCCGCAAGAATTCAAGCTCCTGCAGGACCCTGCTTACCAGAGCAGGGTCGCCTTTGCGATTTGCGGCGGGATAGTCCGCTACTTTGCGGCTAAGGCGGGTGCGCTCACGTTACCCAACTTACCTTGAACTAGCGTTTGCCGTCGCGGTCGGGGCGGCTGTACGGGAGCGGAATGTACTGCACCGAAGGGCGGCGCTGGCCCGGCTGGGGGTAAAGCTCCATCAGGGAGTATATTTCTTTGGGCAGGTCGGTGCGGACCGGAAGGCCCAGCGACTTCAACTGCTCGAAGGTGATCGGGTAGTCGTGGGTGAAGCGGCCACTGGTGAGGAAGTGGGCGATGGCCCGGGCCTTCTCGCTCCCCATTTTCCCGCGCAGAAGATAGTGGACGAATTCCTCGACCTGGTTGATCGCCTTGCGGGAGATGTCTGCCAGGATGACGGTGGTATCGTCGACCTTTTCAATTCCTTTCAGCCGGACGGTTTCCAGGATCGAGGCGGCCGGGTAGTTGCCGAGCTGCGGGTCGACGGGGCCGAGTACCGCGTTTTCGTCCATCACGATCTCGTCGGCGGCAAGCGCGATCATCGTGCCGCCCGACATCGCGTAGTGCGGGATGAAAACCGTCACCTTCGCTGGGTGTTTTTCGAGCGCCCGCGCAATCTGCTCGGCGGCAAGTACAAGGCCGCCCGGGGTGTGGAGCAGAAGGTCGATCGGCATGTCGGGTGGGGTATAACGGATGGCCCGGAGGATATGCTCGGAATCCTCGATATTGATATAGCGGGTTAGTGGCAGGCCCAAAAGGCTTAAGAGTTCCTGCCGGTGGATCATGGTGATCAGGCGCGAGCGGCGCTTTTGCTCGATCGCCCGGATGAGACGCAGCCGCTGCATCTCCAGGTGCTGCTGTTTCAACATAGGCAGGAGGGCCGAAATGATGAAGATGGTCCAGATGATGTCGAAAAACGAGAATTGTGCCGCCATTTACTAACTCCTTAAAGCGGGGTTGGACTGTTCAACGCGTAGAGACTTTGTTATACTTATTTTGTCCGCGCGGAGAGGAATATGAATCTCGGGACCGAATCTTATTACAAAAATTTTACCAGGTTTTCGGTAGGGTGACAAGCCTGGATGAGGAAGGGTAGGGGTAATGTTAGGAGTCAACGAGCTTTATTCAAGCCTGATTTACGCCGAGAATAACCGACTTTTTATGGACTTGGAGCGAATCTATCTGGATATGCCCGACCGGGAGTGTCGGGATTGCGAACTTTGTTGCCAAAATCCGCCTGCCGCTTCGCTGCTTGAGTACCTGAATGTCTACCGCTATATCCGCGATAAACTTACCGAAAAACAGGAGGCCATCCTTCGGGGGGCGGCGGAATTTTTCTTTCTGGAGCTGGCAGACCCGGAACTCAAATGTCCTTTCCGGGCGGCAGAGGGCTGCCTTATTGCGCCGGTTCGCCCGTTCGGCTGCCGGCTTTTCGGCGTGCTTAGTGAAGAGGACTACGCAAAAAGAGAGCAGGAGCGCGTGCGCCACGTTAGCGCTCTGGCGGAATTCTTGCAGGCGGAGTACGGGATCGGGCTGCCGGAGGCGGTGCTCCAGTCTCGCCCCTACTGCGGGCGAAACCGAAGCGAGGGCCGGGAGATTACTGCTGACGCGCTTACGGACCTCGAGATGCGCCTACTAGTCCTTGATACCAGTATTGTGGTACCGGAACGGGTTTTTCGGGGCGGGACGCTAGTGCCGCTTCCGGTGCACTTGGCGATGACGGTGCTTAATGCTGGCGTGCGAGGTAAGAGGTTAGAGGTGGTCCGCCAGTTTCTGTCCGGCTCGCGGGAGTTGCTCGAAAAATACGCGGCGCGGGCTGTGGGTTACCGCTTTTAGGCCGTGGGGATACCGGAACTTTTTCTAACGGCATTTTTGGTTGCTCTGACCGGGGCGATGATGCCCGGACCGCTCCTGACGGTAACGGTTGCCGAAAGTGTCCGGCAGGGTGCGAAGGCGGGGCTGCTCCTTGTGGTTGGCCACGGTATCTTAGAGGCGGCGCTGGTGGCGGCAATAGCCTTGGGGATAGGGCCTTTTATCGCGCGCCAGGGGGCAGTTGCGGGGATTTCGCTGGTTGGCGGCGGTTTCTTGCTTTGGATGGGAGCGACGATCCTACATGACGCTGTTAGGGGACGGGTTTCGCTAGACCTTACCGCCGCTACAAAGAGGAGTAATTCTGGGGCGGGTGCCGGTGTAGCACGTCTGATCGGGCTGGGGGCGGGGGTGAGCCTTTCGAATCCTTACTGGAGCCTCTGGTGGGCTACTATCGGCCTTTCCTACGTGAACGTTGCGCTGCGGTGGGGCTGGGCCGGCGTGGTGGTTTTCTTTACCGGGCATATCCTGGCTGACCTGGCCTGGTACGCGGCCGTGGCAGGTGTTGTGGGCGGCGGGCGCCGGTTTCTGGGGCCTACGCTTTACCGGGCGGTGCTGGCGGTGGCGGCGCTGTTTTTAATCGGGCTGGCGGGGTATTTTATCCTTAAAGGCTTGGAATACTGGCGTTTTTGACGGGCCTTAAGGTTTAGGGCTACGGGAGGGTTCGGTATGACGGTAGTACAGCCTCCTGCGCAAGAAGTACCTGCCGAGTTTAT
>NZ_JBRAIN010000007.1:0-29010 GCF_052743955.1 Thermodesulfitimonas sp. | reverse complement strand
GTAGAAATTAAAATGCAGAACGTAGGACGCAGAACGTCTTACGCGGAGCCTTTTCAGGGAGAGATATAACGTGGCGCAAGAGAAGTTTTACCGGATTTCGGGCCTGGAAAACGGCCGGCGTATCGAATCTCGCATCCTTGAAGAGCGGATTCAGAAAGCGGTGGCCGAGGGTCACCGGTACATCGAAGTTGAAGCCTTCGGCCAGCACGGCATCGGGGGACGGTTATGGCGTGCCGGAGAGGATAAGGTTTACGCCCGCATTATCGGCTCTCCCGGCCAGCGGGTAGGCTCAATGGGCTTTCCCAATACCCGCATTGAAATCATGGGGCCCGCTTCGGATGACACGGGGTGGCTCAACGCAGGCGCAGAAATAATCGTCCACGGCCACGCTACCAACGGTACGGCCAACGCGATGGCCCAGGGGAAAATTTATGTCGCCGGGAATATCGGTGCTCGGGGCATGACCATGACCAAGCACAATCCCCGCTTCGCTCCCCCGGAACTCTGGGTCCTCGGCGGCGTGGGCGATTATTTTGCCGAGTTTATGGCGGGGGGCATTGCCGTTATCTGCGGTTATGAGCCGCAGGACCCGGAAAACGTCCTGGGCTACCGCCCCTGCGTCGGGATGGTGGGCGGCAAAATCTTTTTCCGCGGCCCACACAAAGGTTATAGTCAAGTCGATGTAAAATTAGAGCCGATAACCGACGCAGACTGGAACTGGCTCGTTGAAAACCTGAAGGTCTTCCTTGCTGCCATCGGCCGCACGGAACTTTTCGAGACCCTCACCGACCGGACCCAGTGGCAGTTGCTCGTGGCTAGAACGCCGCAGGAAAAACGGAGCTTACCGCGCCGCCCGATGAGTGAGCTCCGTCGGGAGGTTTGGGATAAGGAATTAGGGCGTGGCGGTTTGATCGGGGATTTGGTCGACTTCGACCGCAGCCCCACCCCGCTCATTGTGACTGGGAACCTGCGCCGTTTCGTCCCAGTATGGGAAAACCGGAAATACCTGCCTCCCTGCCAGGCAAGCTGCCCTACCGGTATACCGGTTCACGAACGCTGGCGGCTCATCAGGGAAGGGAGGCTGGATAAGGCTATCGACCTGGCCCTTACCTATACCCCGTTCCCAGCAACGGTTTGCGGCTACCTCTGCCCCAACCTCTGCATGCAGGCGTGTACGCGCCAGGTACGCAAGATGACCCCGCCAGACGTAAGGGAACTCGGTGAGGCCAGCCTTGCCGCGAAGCTTCCGGAACTCCCTTCCCTATCCGGGAAGCGGGTCGCCGTTATCGGCGGCGGGCCCGCCGGCATCTCTGTGGCCTGGCAACTGCGGCTACAGGGGCACGAAGCGGTAATTTTTGATATGCAAGACGAACTCGGCGGTAAGCTCTCTTCAGCCATACCGCGTTCCCGGATTGCGGACGAGATATTTAAGGCTGAACTTGAGCGGGCCAAGAAGGTTCTGCCGCACATTTACCTGCAGCAGTACTTGAGCCGTAAAGATTTTGCGCGTTTGAAGGCTGATTATGACTTTATCGTGATCGCCGCCGGAGCCCAAAAACCGCGCATCATTCCTATTCCAGGGAAGGAAAGGCTTATCCCGGCGCTTGATTTTCTGCGTCAGGCCAAAAAAGGCCAAGCGCGGGTCGGTAAACGCGTGGTTATTATCGGTGCCGGCAACGTCGGCTGCGATGTCGCTACTGAAGCGCACCGGCTTGGTGCCACGGAGATCACGCTGATCGATATCCAGGAGCCGCTCTCCTTCAGCAAGGAGCGCAAAGCGGCTGAAGCGGTAGGGGCCAAGTTCCGCTGGCCATGTTTCAGCAAGGCGGTCACCGAAGAAGGGATAGAACTCTCCACCGGTGAGATAATCCCGGCAGATACGGTTATCATCTCGATTGGCGACATGCCAGATTTGGACTTTCTGCCGAAAAGCGTAGCCACCGAGCGCGGGTTCATCAAGGTGAACGAGTTCTACCAGACGTCCGACCCGCAGGTTTTCGCTATCGGCGACGTGGTCAAGCTCGGGCTTCTCACCGAGGCGATCGGCGCCGGCCGGAAAGCAGCCCAGGCGATTGCGGATCTTATAGCGGGCAGAACGCCGCTGCGTGATACCGGCAGCAGGATTGATTACTCCCGCGTCAAGCTCGAGTACTTCAACCCCCGCTTACTTCGCCTTAACCGGCTTGAAGACGCGGCAGCCGAATGTGTTTCCTGCGGCACCTGCCGGGACTGCGGCATCTGCATCAGCGTCTGTCCGCAAGCGGCGATCTCGCGGCAGGAAACTGCTGACGGTGGTTTTGAATCAGTAGTGGATCCGGACCGGTGCATCGGCTGCGGTTTCTGCGCTGGTGCCTGCCCTTGCGGCGTCTGGAACTTAAGTAGAGAACGAACCGTTCGTTTGAAGGGTAAACGAATCGCTTAGCAAAAAGATAAAGCTAGGCGACGGGGCAGGGCATTAGAAAGTTTATTTTTAAGAGCGGAGTGGTGGTTATGAAACATACTCTAGCCGTTCTGGCGCTCAATAAGCCCGGGGTGTTGGCGCGGATCGCCGGGCTTTTGAGCCGGCGCAACTTCAATATCGAGAGCATCACCGCCGGCCATACCGAGAAAAGCGATGTCTCCCGCCTCACCATTGTCGTCCAAGGGGACGACCGGGTAATCGACCAGGTGGTGAAACAGGTTTCGAAGTTAATCGATGTTCTGAAGGTGGAGCGCCTGGCGCAGAACGTCATCGACCGGGAACTAGCGCTGATAAAGGTAAAGGCAGATCCTTCCCGCCGCTCCGACATTGTGGATATCGTCCAGATTTTCCGTGCCCACATTGTGGACGTCGGAAAGGAAACCATGGTGGTTGAGATGACCGGCGACGAAGAGAAGATCGACGCCCTCTGCGCGGTCTTAAGCGAGCACGGCATCCTCGAAATGGTCCGGACGGGAAAGGTAACCCTGACGCGTGGTGCCCATACCGTCAAAGAGTGAGACTGCCGGTCGCTACCCGTCAAGAAAGCTTTCGTTTTCTCTGCCGCAAAGTCGCACCTTTTTTCAACAGCTACATTTCCGGGCGGGGTGCAGCCTCGCCCTTTCTGCTACCAAACACTTCGGTCGCCGCGAAACCAGATGCCAGTCGGCTTGCGGTAAAGGAGGTTTCTATGCGCCCCGTAATCGGCATCACTGCCGCCTTTGGGGAGGAAGAACGCTGTTACTTGAGCCGTTACTATAGTGACGCCGTCTACCGTGCCGGGGGGCTCCCGGTGATCCTGCCGCCGCTCTCGCCGGAAGCTGCTGCCGCTATCACCAGCATCAACGGGCTTCTTCTGTCCGGTGGCGGCGATATTGACCCCTTCTATTTCGGGGAAGAACCGCTACCCCAAACCGGAACGGTTTCCCCGCGCCGGGACGCCTTTGAGCTGGCCCTCGCCCGGGAGGCACTCGCCCGGGTAGTCCCCGTTCTCGGCATCTGCCGGGGTATGCAGGTACTCAACGTCGCCGCCGGGGGCACCATCTACCAGGACCTCGCCGCGGGCACAAAAATCCTCTGAAGCACCGGCAAGACGCCCCGCGCTGGTACGGGACCCACCATATCGATATCCGCGGGAGCAGCCGCCTCGCCGCGATTTTCCGAACCACCCGGTTAAGGGTTAACTCTTTTCACCACCAGGCAGTAAAAAAGGTGGCCCCGGGATTTAAAGCCACAGCTTGGGCGCCGGACGGAATAATCGAAGCCATCGGGGCCACCACACATCCTTTTGCGGTCGGCGTCCAGTTTCACCCTGAAGGGATGTGGGAAAAAGACCTGCTTTTCCTCGCGCTGTTCAGCGCTTTGATAACGGCCTGTAATGAACAACCAAAATAGAGGTTGGTGACAGAAACCAATTTTCCGCCGGCTCCCGAAAGGAAACCGGCCTACCCCGGCGAAAAAGATAGAGATGGCATTCAACCCAACTGTTAATACCTGTCAAAAACGATCGGGGAGTAATCTCGATGCCCGGAGAAACGCTCAAGGTGTTAATCGCTGACGACCAGCCGGAAGTTTGCGAAATTCTCGAAGCCCTTCTAGGCGCAGAAGGACACGTCACCCGAACGGCCAAAAACGGGCGCGAAGCGGTTGACCTAGCCTGCGACTTTCGCCCGGATCTCGTGTTTCTCGATATCATGATGCCCGTACTCGACGGCTTTGCCGCGCTCGAAGAATTGCTGCGTTGTCTCCCTGAGGTAAACGTCGTGATGATGACCGCCTGCCCCGAAGTAGAAATGATTACCCGTGCCTTCAAAGAGGGGGTCATCGCCTTTCTCGGCAAGCCTTTCGACATGGCGGCAATCAGAGAGATCCTTAGGGCGATCAGGGAAAAGAAGGATACCGGCTGCGCAGCCGACTTTCTCCGGTAGGAATATTCGCAGTGCGGTTGAATTTTTGCGCTGCCGCGGGAACAAATGCTTGTTGCCCCCACCCACGGGATATCTTAATTTTCGAAGCCTTCGGCACTTGCACCACGCATTTTCTCTTTAAAAGGGCTTGTTCAGGATGAAGGGCGTGGTTAAGATAGAAATAAAGGCCTTTTACCGGTTAACAGATGCAAACCTAAACCGGGCCCGGGAAGGCCTCCGGGTGCTTGAGGACCTTGCTCGTTTCGTCCTGCAGGACGGTGCTTTAGCCGAAAGGATCCGGGCAGCACGGCATAACCTGCAACGAACCGCCGCCAACCTATCCGCCGCCTGCCTTGCTGCCCGCGACGTGAACCAGGATCCGGGCGCTAGCTATCCGGAAGACTCCCACTCGTCCGCCTGCGGGGTAGCGATAGCGAACGCCCGGCGCGTCCAGGAGGCGGCGCGGGTCCTCGAAGAAACGGCGCGTTACCTGGCGCCCGAAACAGAGGTCCAATTCAAACGCCTTCGCTTTCTGGCTTACGAACTGGAGCAGCTTTTTGTCGCCCGGCTGGCCTCGGAGGAGAAAACCTCCTTTTTGCGGCAGCTGAAGCTTTACGTCATCGTGGGTTCCGCCCACACCGCGGGGCGACCCGTGGTCAGTGTAGCTCAAGAGGCTATCCGGGGCGGCGCCCAGATCATCCAGCTCCGGGAAAAAGAGCTCCCGGCCAAGACCTTTTTCGAAACCGCCCGGACGCTCCGGGAAGTTACAGCGAAGGCCGGAGTGCCGTTTATTATCAACGACCGGGCCGACATCGCGGCGGCAGTTGGTGCGGATGGGGTGCACCTAGGGCAGGAAGATCTGCCGATCGCCGCCGCCCGGCGCATCCTCGGCGAGCAGGCCATTATCGGGGTCTCCACCCACTCCGTTGCCGAGGCTCTCCGGGCGGAAAAAGAGGGCGCTGACTATATCGGCTTCGGACCCGTCTTTCCAACCAGGACCAAACCGGAATACGCCGCGCAGGGTCTGGAAGCGCTTAAGGAAGTCCTGGCGCAGGTTCGTCTGCCGGTGGTGGCCATCGGCGGCATAACGCCTGCAAACCTGCCGGCGGTAATAAAAACGGGCGCGAAGCAGATTGCCGTGGTAAGCGCGGTGGCCAGCGCGTCCGATGTCGCTGCAAGTGCCGCACTTTTGCTGAAAATGCTGGAGGGGTCGGATTGACACAGTTAGAAGCAGCAAAGCAGGGGAAGATAACGCCGGAGATGGAACGGGTGGCCGCTCGGGAGAAGCGTACCCCGGAGTTTGTCTGCGAGGGAGTGGCGACAGGAAGAATCGTCATTCCCGCCAATAAGAACCACCGGGGGCTTGATCCGTTAGGGATTGGTGCAGGACTCCGCACGAAGGTAAACGCCAACATCGGCACCTCACCCCGTCTTCCGGACGCGGAACAGGAACTGGTTAAACTCCGGACGGCGCTAGATGCCGGCGCCGACGCAGTGATGGACTTGAGTACCGGCGGCGACCTGGATGCCCTGAGAAGGCAGACCATCGCCGCCAGCCCTGTTCCGGTAGGCACCGTCCCGATTTACCAGGCCGCCATCGAGGCGCTCAAGCGGCACGGCAGCATCGTGGCCATGAGTGCCGACGAGATCTTCCAGGTTATCGAACGCCACGCGGCCGACGGCGTCGACTTTATCACCGTCCACTGCGGCGTTACCCGCGAAAGTGTCAACCGCTTGCGGCGCCAGGGGCGGATCACGGATATCGTCAGCCGCGGCGGCTGCTTCGTCCTGGGCTGGATGCTCCACCACGGCGCGGAGAATCCCCTTTACGCCCAGTTTGACCGGTTACTCGACATTTGCCGCCGCTACGACGTAACGCTTAGTCTAGGCGACGGGTTGCGCCCGGGCTGCCTGGCGGACGCCACCGACCGGGCCCAGGTCCAGGAATTGGTTATCTTGGGAGAACTTGTTGACCAGGCGCGGGAGCGGGGCGTCCAGGTAATGGTGGAAGGCCCCGGCCACGTCCCGCTAGACCAGGTGGCGGCCAACGTCCAGCTTCAAAAGTCTCTCTGCCGGAACGCGCCTTTTTACGTCCTCGGGCCGCTGGTTACCGATATTGCACCGGGCTACGACCATATCGTTTCCGCCATCGGCGGCGCGGTGGCGGCAATGGCCGGCGCTGATTTTCTCTGTTACGTCACGCCGGCGGAACACTTAGGTCTTCCCACAGCGGAAGATGTGCGGGAGGGAGTCATCGCTGCCCGCATCGCCGGTCATGCCGCCGATATCGTGAAGGGCATCCCCGGGGCCCAGGAACAAGACTTGGCGATGGCGCAGGCGCGCAAGGCGCTTGACTGGGATAAGCAGGTGGCGCTGGCGATCAACCCGGAAAAAGCCCGCCGCTTAAGGCAGCAACACAACCCCGCCGGCATCCGCGAGTGCACCATGTGCGGTGAATTTTGCGCCATGCGCCTGGTGGCGGAATTCTTGGGTACCACCCGGACTCGCTGCTGAAACGGATTATCGCTGGCCATGAAACTGAGCGAACTCGGCGAATTTGGACTTATCGCCCGGTTGACGGCAGATATTAAAACAGATGCCGCCGTGATAAAAGGCGTCGGCGACGATGCAGCTGTCCTGCGGTGCGGGAGGCGTTGGCTACTTTTCACTACCGACGCGCTGGTGGAAGGGGTTCACTTCCGGCGTGACTTTGCTTCCCTCCAGGATATCGGCTATAAAAGCCTCGCCGTCAATATCAGCGACATCGCCGCTATGGGTGGCCGGCCAACCTACGCGGTGGTAACGACTTGCCTCCCCGCTTCCCTGACCGCGGAAGAGGCCGCCGCGCTCTACGAGGGGCTGAAGGAAGCCGCTACCGCGTGGGGCGTCAGCGTGGTAGGTGGTGACACCACCGCGGCCCCGCTTCTTATGTTAAACGTAGCCCTCCTGGGAGAGGCCGCACCGGGCCGGGTACGTTTCCGCAGCGGGGCCGAACCTAAAGATATCATCTGCATTACGGGACCACTCGGCGCCGCCGCAGCGGGGCTTTTCCTTTTGCAAAACGAAGGGTTCCCCTGCCCTGAGCCGCTCCGCAATATCCTGCTCCGGCGGCACAGGCGGCCGGAGCCGCGGGTAAAGGCGGGCTTGGCCCTCGCCGGTACTCCTGCCGTCCACGCCTTGATCGACGTGAGTGACGGCCTCGCCTCTGAAGTGCACCATGTCGCCGCCGCCAGCGGCGTCGGGTGCGAGATTTACCGGGCGGCGATCCCCGTGGCGCCGGCAACAGAATTCGTGGCCCGCCGGGCTAGCCGGGATCCTATCGATTGGGCGCTCTTCGGCGGTGAGGATTACGAACTTCTCTTTACCGTGGCCCCCCAGGCGCTGGGGGAAATAAGCCGCGCCCTGGTTAAAGCGGGAGCCGGTTGCCACCCGGTAGGAACGATTACGGCCGAAAAGGGCGTTTGGCTCCTCCTGCCTGACGGCAGCCGCCAGGAGCTGCCCGCAGGCGGCTACGACCATTTTAAAGAGCCGGATTGAAAATTCAGCCTGGAAAACGGCAATAATTAGTAGAGGTGCCCACCGGTCTTGGCGGAATTAGAAGTTAAAACCGAGTCGGCTATAGCAACCAAGGCGCTCGGCGAACAATTAGGGCGGCTGCTCAGGCCCGGCGACCTGGTTGCCCTCACCGGGGCCCTCGGCACCGGAAAAACCTGTTTTACCCAGGGCTTGGCGCGGGGCCTGGGGATAAAGGCCGCAGTGACAAGCCCTACTTTCGTGCTTATCAGAGAATATGCGGGGCCTATCCCGCTTTACCATTTCGACGCCTACCGCCTCAGTGGTCCGGAGGAGTTTTGGGCGTTGGGCAGCGGCGAATATTTTGCGGGCCCCGGCGTTTGCGTGGTCGAATGGGCCGACCGCGTAGCCGAAGCCCTTCCTGAAGACCGGATAGAAGTAGAAATCCGCTACCTGCCCGATACCGCAGAGGGGCGCCTCATTCGCCTCACCGGACGGGGGCGCCGCAGCCGGTCGGTCGTGGAGGAATTGAAACGTGGCTTGCGTGTTGGGAATTGAGACGGCGACGCCACTCCTCAGCGTGGCGGTAGTTGGGCCGGAGGGCCTTCGCGCGGAACGCGCGGCCTTTGGGGAGCGGCTCCACTCGGTCCGCCTTTTCCCCTTTATCGAAGAACTGCTGCGCGATGCCGGCACCCATCCGGAGGACCTGAACGGCATTGCTGTCTCCCAGGGCCCTGGATCCTTCACGGGCCTCCGCCTGGGTGTCGTCAGCGCCAAAACGCTCGCGCAGGTTTGCGCCCTCCCCGTAATTGGGGTACCAACGTTGCTCGTTCTGGCGGCGCCGCTGCTTAGCGGCGACATTCCGGTCTGCCCCGTACTCACCTCGCGCGGCAACGAGGTTTACGCTGCTGCTTACGCGGCCGGCGCCCCGGAGGCATCAGTTCTGGTTGCGCCCTTTGCCGCCCCCCCGGTAGAAGCAGCCCAAAAATTTGCCTCTTTTTCCAAGCTTATCCTGATAGGTGAGGGGGCCTGGGCGTTCCGGGAAGCCTTTACCGAAATCCTCGGCGGAAAGGCGCTCTTCGCTCCCGAAATTTTCAATTACCCCCGGGCCGCCACGGTTGCCTTTCTGGGACGCCAAAGGCTGGCGCGTGGCGCGGCAGTTACGCCCTTCGACCTTTTACCGGAATACCTTCGCCCCCCGGCGACCACAAGGGGGCACAGCGCGTGAGGGTCAAAGTTGTCCCGATGGAACCGGAACACCTCGACGCCGTAATGGCCATCGAAAAGGTCTCCTTCCCGATTCCGTGGCGGCGGGAGGCTTTCCTCTTCGAAATCCTCCTTAACGAAACAGCCGATTACGTAGTGGCGCTTCACCGGGGTCAAGTTGTAGGGTACGGCGGCATGTGGCTGGTTCTCGACGAAGCACATATCACCAACATCGCCGTCCATCCCGACTTCCGCGGCAGGGGTATCGGCCGCCGCATCCTGCAGGAACTGATCAAGAGGGCGGCCTTGCGGGGGGCAACAAAGATGACCCTCGAAGTACGGCCCTCAAACCTTATCGCGCGGAAGCTTTACCAAGAAATGGGTTTTGAGGAAAAAGGGGTCCGCAAGCGCTACTACCAGGATAACCAGGAAGATGCCATTATCATGTGGCTGGAAAACATTCGGGCCAGGGCCTAAGTAGGGTGATATCCTTTGAGTGTCTTCATCCTCGGAATCGAAACTTCTTGCGACGAAACAGCCGCGGCGGTTGTCGCCGACGGCCGGGAGATTCTGGCGAACATTGTCGCGTCCCAGGTGGCGGTCCATCGGCGCTTCGGCGGCGTTGTGCCCGAAGTGGCGTCACGCCGTCACATAGAAGCCCTAAACCCCGTTATTGCCACGGCTCTATCGGAAGCAAGCCTCTCCTTTTCCGACCTTGCCGCCGTTGCCGTAACGCACGGTCCCGGTCTTTTAGGGTCACTTCTCGTGGGGCTGATGGCAGCCAAAAGCATCGCCCTTGCCTGCAACATTCCGCTCATCGCCGTCCACCACATTCTGGCTCACGTCTACGCCTGCTTCCTCTCTGCACCAGAGACCAACTTCCCCGTCGTCGCCCTCGTGGTCTCCGGTGGGCATACCGACCTGATTTATGCCGCCTCCCACAGTGAGTTCCGCCTCATCGGGCAGACAAGGGACGACGCTGCCGGTGAAGCCTTCGACAAAGTGGCCCGCGCCATGGGCCTGGGCTATCCCGGCGGTCCGGCGATCGAACGGCTCGCCCGGGAAGGGGACCCCACCGCTCTTTACCTGCCCCGCCCCATGCTCGAAGAGCAGGGCTACGACACGAGTTTCAGCGGTCTGAAAACGGCCGTCGTTAACCACCTCCACCGGGAGTGGCAAAAAGGCAACCCCGTGAACCTTGCCGATCTGGCTGCCGCCTTCCAGGCGGCGGTGACCGAGGTGCTGGTAACCAAAGCCTTCACCGCAGCGGCGGACTTCAAGGTAAAAACCCTCCTACTTGCCGGCGGTGTAGCCGCGAACGGTTACCTGCGGGAGCGCTTCCGCGCGGAAGCAAGCCGGCGGCGTCTGCGCCTCGTCATCCCGCACCCGGCACTCTGCACCGACAACGCGGCGATGGTGGCCGCCGCCGGTTACTATCACTTCCTCCGTGGGGACTTCGCCCCGCTTACCATAAACGCGGTTGCCAACCTACCACTTACGGCCAATCTTGCGGTATAATTTAAAGCGATGATCCCGAAAGTCGAAAAGATGGCGTTCGTCCCGTTCTGCCGTCTCCTCCCCGTCAACCCCGATCCCCCGGCTCTGCTTGCCGCACTGGGCGGACCGGAAAGAGACTACGCATTTCTCCTCGAGAGCGCCCTTGGCCAACCTAGCCGCCTCAACCGCTACTCTTTCCTCGGCGTTGAGCCCTTCCTTATCCTCCGGAGCAAAGGCCGGCAGGTAGAAATCCTCCGGGACGGGCAGCGGGAAATTTCCCCTGGTAACCCCTTCGCCCTGCTCCAGCAACTCCTCCAGACCCATCGCGCCGCACCACCCGCAAAAATGGCGGGGCTCCCGCCTTTCTATGGTGGCGCCGTTGGCTACCTCGCCTACGATTTGGGGCGCCAGATCGAAAGGCTCCCCGCGAAGGCTCATGATGACCTCGGTCTTCCAGAGCTTTACTTAGGCTTCTACGACCTGGTGGTGGCGGTCGACCACCTGACCGGCAGCGTAACGCTCTGCGGCTTCCCGGTCCGAGGAACCGCTTCCCTCACCGAAAAAGCGCATCGGTGGGAGCATCTGTTACAAAGGGGCGCCTTACAGCCGCCCCCACCAGAAGAACCCCAGCGTCGCAGTTCCCTCCCTCCCCTACCCGCTCTCGCGGAACACTTTACGCGTAAGAGTTACGCTGCGGCGGTCGCTCGTGCCCGGGAATACATTGCTGCCGGGGACATTTTTGAGGTCAACCTTTCCCAGCGTTTCGCCGCCCCGCTTCAGGGGACGGCCTGGGAACTCTACCGCCGTCTCCGGCGCCTCAACCCGGCACCCTTTGCCGCCTACCTCCGCTTCTCGGAAGTAGAAGTAGTCAGCGCATCACCGGAGCGCTTCCTGAAAGTAGAAGCAGGACGGGTGGAGACAAGACCGATCAAAGGAACGCGCCCCCGAGGCGCTACCCCGGAAGAAGACGCACGACTCCGGCAAGAACTCTGGGAAAGCGAGAAAGACCGGGCGGAGCTAACAATGATCATCGATCTGGAACGGAACGACCTTGGCCGGGTCTGCAGGGTAGGCTCAGTAAAAGTGCCTGAGCTTTACGTCCTCGAGGAATATGCCACCGTCTTCCACCTTGTTTCCACTGTCACCGGCGAACTCGCCTCGGGGAAAGACGTGGCGGACCTCATCTTAGCAACCTTCCCCGGCGGCTCTATTACCGGGGCCCCGAAAATCCGGGCGATGGAGATCATCGAAGAATTAGAGCCCGTTCGCCGGAGCATCTATTGCGGTTCGATCGGCTGGCTCGGTTTCCAGGGCGACGCGGATCTCAATATCGTCATCCGGACCTTTATCGTCAAGGACGGCCGCGTTTACTTCCAGACCGGAGGCGCGGTCACCGGCGATTCCGACCCAGAAAAAGAATACTTAGAAACACTCGCCAAAGCCCATGGCCTTTACCGCGCCCTGTAGCGGCCGCCGCGGGACTTTCCGCCGCCCGGCAACACCGAAAAGATCAGGACCGCTGCGCTTCCCGCGCCCGCCGCTTTTTGAGCTCTTCCAGGTAATTGGTCTTACCGACAACTAGATCACCGACCCAGTAGCCGGGTGGGGCTTTAAAAACCGCGTTCTTTGTCTTTTTTACGCGGTCGAGGGCCACGATAGTCTCCGCTACCGTGCCGTCGGCCAGCGTCACCGTGGCGGCGTAGTAAAAAGCCTTCTCCCCCACCCCAAAAGCAGTCCCCAATCCCGCGGCGGCCTTAAAAACCACCTCGTTCCGGATAGCGGTTCCGTCCGGCCGCACCGAAACAATGTAGGCCGGTAGGGAAGGATTAAACGCTCCTTCCTCCGTCTGTTGCGCGGGGACCAGAAAGTAAAGGCGCTCCCCCTGCGGATCCCAGGCAGGGGAGTGCCCGCGCGCGACCTGCTTCAGCCTGGTGCCGTCCTCTCGCACCGTAAAGATGGGGGAAAGAAAGCTGCCGGTGCCCTGCGGCACCGCTTCCCAAGCCAAGTAGGAGCCTTTTGGCGACCAGCGGAGGGAATCAAGCCGGCTGTACTTTTCCCCCCGGTTTTTGGTAAAATGCACGCCAAGCGGTTTCCCAGAGCCGCCCTTGGTGTCCTGAAGCACGATCTGGTCCGGTAGAGCACTGTAAGCAATCTGGTTACCGTAGGGGGAAAAAGCCGGCCACCAAGGATTGAATTTATCCCCGGGAGGGATTCCGAGGCGCCCTTTGCCGTCGAGGGCTACCCACGCCAAACTGTTTCTCTTTCCAGGGTGTTCGCTGCGGCGCACGTAAAGCACGAAACGCCCGTCGGGGGAAAGCGCCGGGTGCATTGCCCGGGATGTCTCCTTATCCGAGAGGCGCCAGGCCGTTCCTGTCTCGGGATCGAGCAGCCACACACTTGCCGCCACTTCTCCCGAACTACTCTGGCCCTCAGGGTAGAAGCCCCTGACGGGGCCGCGCACGAGAGTGAAAACAACAACCTCCCGCCCGCCCCGGCTTTTAAGCGCCCTTTTTACTCCCCTTCCCGCCGGCGTTCCAGGCGGATACCCCTCAAAACACCCGCAAACGGCAAGCAGGCAGAGCCCGAAACAGAGAGTGATTTTGGCGAGTTTTCCGAAACGCATCCGGCCACTGCGCCTTCCGAGCGCCTTTAATTGAAACAGCCCAACTGGCACTCCCTGATCTTGATCCCAAGGGCATCACAGGCCGCACCGATCATCCGGACCGGAACCCTGAGTTCCGCCGCCAGTTCGTGGGCGCGGGCGCACGTGATCCTCTTTTCGGCAGCAGCCCGGCGCACGGCCTCTAACACTTCGGGTGATGGTAAAAGCGGCTCCTTTTCCTTCACTATCGCGCTACCCCCTTGCCGCGCACCACTTTTTTCCCCACGCCATCTATTTATATAATACCTTATAATACCTTCATAAATACCTCCGGGGGTTTTAAAGTCGGTCACCTCTACCTATCAGATTTACCGTTACGTCAGCGGTACGTGGCAAGAGAGTCCGGACCAGGTCGCCGTAGAAAAAGTGATTGATCTTTACCTTGACGGCGCCTTCCGCACGAAAATTCACTTTCTCCCGCGCAAGCCGGAACTCCTCCTCCTTGGGCACCTGTTTCTTGAAGGCCTGATTCAGAGCCGCGAGGAAGTCGCCAAAATTGAAATCGACGCCGAAAAAAACGCGGCCTGGGTGACCCGCCGGGTCTTAAAAGGCAGTCTTTGCCAGCCTGCTTCCCTCAACCAGACGCAGCCTAAAATTTCCCCGGCCGCTGTCCTGAAGCTAGCTGCCGCCCTCGCGGCAAACCCGCTTTTCCGGCAGACCGGCGCCGTGCACTGCGGCCTGATCGCGGCGCAGGAGGAGATTCTCTTCGGCACTGAGGATACCGGGCGCTTCAACGTCCTGGACAAGCTGGCGGGCTATATCCTGCGGGAGAAACTATCGGCTCCTGACCTCACCATCACCTTCAGCGGCCGGCTCACCGGCGAAATCGTCAGCCGCCTCGCTAAAATAAAAGTGCCGGTGGTCATTTCACCGGCAGCGCCAACCACGCAGGGGATCGCGATCGCCGTCGCCGCAGGTATCACCCTGATCGGTTTTGCGCGGGGTGACCGCTTTAACGTTTACACCCACGCGCAGCGCCTCGAGTTGCAGTCCGGTTGAACGTTGGACTCTACCTCACCGCCTTCTCGATCCGGACCGCCACGCCTTTGTAAGCCGGGATCTTAGCCACCGGGTCACGCGCCGGTCCCACCAGCACGTTTACCGGACTTTCGGCCGAGTGGAACGTAGCGAAAACAATACCCGGAGGCAGTCCCTCGTTCACAGCAGTCCGCATCTTAACCGAACCCCAGCGCGAGATAACCGTTACCCGCTCCCCACAACCGATCCCTAACCGCGCCGCATCTTCCGGGTTCACCTCGAGGCAGGTTTCCTGGTAAAAGCCGAGCGGCGTGCGGCGGGTCATGGAACCCGAATGGTAGTGGGTAAGGTAGCGCCCGGTAATCAGCAGGAACGGGTGCTCCCCGTCCGGTTCCTCGTCCGGGCGGGCGAAACTCACCGGGTGAAAGCGCCCCTTACCCCGGACAAACCGGTTCTGGTGCAAGATCCGCGTGCCCGGATGGCCGGGTACCGGACACGGCCAAAAAAGACCCTCGGGCTCAAGGTAAGCGTAAGAGACGCCCCCGTAGATCGGCGTGAGACTCGCTATCTCCGCCATGATGTCCGCAGGAGAGATGTACCACATCGGGTAGCCCATTGCCCGTGCTATGCTGCAGATAATCTCCCCGTCCGGCTTCGCGTCGCCTACGGGAGGAATCGCCCGGCGGACACGCTGGATGCGTCTCTCCGTGTTGGTGAAAGTCCCTTCCTTCTCGGCAAAGCTTACCGCCGGTAGAACCACGTGTGCGTACTGTGCCGTTTCAGTAAGAAAGAGGTCCTGAACCACTAAAAACTCGAGCTTCTGGAGCGCCTCCTTGACCAGGCTACTATTGGCTTCCGTCACCAAAGGATTTTCCCCCATGATGTACATCGCCTTGAGCCGCCCCTCGGCCGCCGCCTCGAACATTTCCGAAGCGGTAAGCCCTGGCGTCTCGGGCAGTTTGGCGTTCCAGGCCGCCTCAAACTTCGCCCGGACCCGTCGGTCGGTTACCGGCTGGTAGCCGGGCAGCACATCCGGCAGCGCCCCCATATCGCAGGCGCCCTGCACGTTATTCTGCCCCCGGAGCGGGTAGACGCCGCACGCTTCTTTCCCGATGTGCCCGCAAAGCATGGCCAGGTTGGCGATGGCCAACACGTTATTGGTGCCGCAGGTATGCTGGGTAACCCCCATCGTATAAAGGATTATCGCCTTCTTCGCCTGCGCGTACCCCCGCGCCACCTTATAGATGAGCTCCGCCGGCACGCCGCAGATGCCCGCTACAAACTTCGGCGGGTACTGGCTCACCCTTTCCCTGAAGGGTTCGAAATTTTCCGTTCGCGCAGCAACGAACGCCTCGTCCCATAGCCCTTCGCTTAGGATCGCGTTGGCGAAGCCATTCAGGAGCGCAACGTCTGTTCCCGGCCTAATCTGGAGGTGATAGTGGGCACGCGCCGCTATCTCGGTCCGCCGCGGGTCCACCACGGCCAGCACCGCCCCACGTCGTAGAGCCTTTTGGATCTGGATGGCGATTACCGGGTGCGTCTCCGTAGTATTACTGCCGATTACCAGGATAAACTCCGCCCCCGGAATCTCCGCCAGGGTATTCGTTGCCGCACCGCTGCCAAACGCTGCCGCCAGACCGGCGATCGTGGGGGAGTGGCAGAGGCGGGCGCAGTGGTCGATGTTATTCGTACCAATCACCGCCCGCGCGAACTTGCCCAAGAGGTAGTTTTCCTCGTTGGTGCACCGCGCGGAAGCGAGGATCCCGATCGCGTCAGGACCGTATTTTTCTTTTATTTCTTTGAGCCTTGTGGCTACCAGCTTAACTGCCCGGTCCCAGGTAACCTTGCTGAAAAGGTAGGGGTCGCGTACTAGCGGCATCTGCAACCGTTCCCGGTGGTGGATGAAGCCGAAGCCGAAGCGCCCCTTGATGCAGAGCCAACGTCCGTTGACGGGCGCTTCGGGAGTAGAAGTGACCCCGATAACCCGGTCGTCTTTTACGTTCAGGTCGAAGGAGCAGCCAACACCGCAATAAGAACAGACGGTGCGCACCTTTTTAACTTCCCAGCGCCGTCCTTGTCCCCACATTGGCTTTGGGGTCAGCGCCCCAACGGGACAGACGGAAATGCAGTTGCCGCAAAAAATGCAGTTAGACTCCTCAAGCGGGAGATCCATAGGCGGGGTGATCTTGGTAAAGAAACCCCGCTTCGTAAAGTCGATCACCGACCGGCCAACGAGCTCGCCACAAACCCGTACGCAGAGACCGCAGAGAATGCACTTATTCATGTCCCGGACGATGAAGGGATTATTGTTCTCAATTCCGTACTCTCGCCGCTTGCCATGAAAGCTCGTTTCCCTCACCCCGTAACGGTAGGCAAGATCCTGCAGGATGCAGGCCCCGGTCCGCTCGCAGGTGAGGCAGTCTTGGGGGTGATTTGCCAAGAGGAGTTCAATGAGCGTTTTGCGGGCGTGGCGCACTGCCGGGCTCTCCGTCTCCACCACCATCCCCTGGCGCACGGGTGTGATGCAGGAAGCAGGCAGGTTATTCCAACCCCGCACCTCAACGATACACAAGCGGCAACCGCCCCAGGGCGAAAGCTCAGGGTCGTAGCAGAGGGTCGGAATGTAGATGCCGGCTTGCCACGCCGCCTCCAGGATAGTGGTACCTTCCGGCACCGTAATTTCGCGTCCGTTGATCACCAGGGTAACTTCTCTGGCCAACCGCCTGGTCCCCCTTTAGCGCCGCCTAACGGCGTTAAACTTGCAAACCTCGTAGCAACGCCCGCACTTAATGCAGCGATCCTCGTCGATAACGTGGGGCTTTTTCTTCTCACCGCTGATCGCGTGTGCCGGGCAGGCGTACCGGCACGCACCGCATCCGTTACACTTCTCCGCAATAATAGAAAACCGCCGCAGGGCAACACACTCGCCCGCCGGGCAATGCTTATCCCGAATATGTTTTAAGTATTCGCTCCGGAAGTAGCTCAGGGTAGTGAGCACCGGGTTTGGCGCCGAAGTGCCGAGACCGCAGAACGAGGTGGCCTTAACGACGCCCCCTAGATACTCTAAAAGCGGGATGTCACTCAAGTTCCCTTCACCCAGCGTAATCTTCTCGAGTATTTCTAACATCCGCGTCGTGCCTTCCCGGCAGGGAGTACATTTACCGCACGACTCCCGCTCGGTGAAATTGAGGAAGGATTTGGCCATGTTGACCATGCAGTTGTCCTCATCCATCACTACTATGCTACCCGAGCCCATCATCGCCCCTGCACCGGTGAGTGATTCGTAATCGATCGGCAGGTCAAGCATATCCTCCGGAAGGCTACCGCCGGAAGGGCCACCGACCTGGACAGCCTTAAACCTTTTACCGCCCTTGATACCGCCCCCAATACCGAAGATAAGCTCCCGTAGGGTAATCCCCATCGGCACCTCAGCCAGCCCCGTATTCCGCACCTTGCCGCTGAGAGCAAAGATCTTCGTTCCCTTGCTGCGCTCGGTGCCGATAGAGGCAAACCAGGCCCCGCCCTTAAGGATTATCTTCGGTACGTTGGCAAATGTTTCTACGTTATTAAGAACGGTTGGCTTGCCGAAAAGCCCCTTCTCCGTTGAGTGCGGCACCTTGATGCGCGGAATACCCCGGTTGCCCTCAATCGAAGCTATCAGCGCCGTCGACTCGCCACAAATAAAGGCCCCCGCACCCTCATTAATGTGCAGGCGAAAGTTAAGCCCGGAATTGAGGATATTTTCGCCCAATAGGCCATAACGTTCCGCCTGTTCGATAGCGATCCGCAATCGCCGGACCGCCAGCGGGTATTCTGCACCCACGTAAACGTAGCCCTCGTCCGCACCAACGGCATAAGCGCAGAGCAACATGCCTTCGAGGACCGAATGCGGGTTCCCCTCTAACACCGCCCGGTCCATAAAGGCGCCCGGGTCGCCTTCGGCAGCGTTGCAGATGACGTAGCGCTTGCTGCTCGGCACGCGGCGCGCTGACTCCCATTTTTTACCCGTGGGGAACCCGGCGCCGCCCCGCCCCCGGAGGCCCGATTTTTTCACTTCGGCCAGAACCTGCTCCGGCGTCATCTGGGTAAGTGCTAAAGTGAGCGCCCGGTAGCCGCCAACGGCGATATATTCCGCAATATCTTCCGGGTTGATGAAGCCGCAGTGCTCCAGCACCACCTTCATCTGACGCTGGTAAAAGGGGATTTCGTCGTAGGTCCGGCAGGGCTGCCCCGTTTCCGGGTTCTGGTAAAGCAGCCCCTCCACCAGCCGCCCGTTGAGCAGGTGTTCTTCGATGATGGCCGCGATATCCTCCACCTTCACCCGCCGGTAAAAGGTTTTATCCGGCTCAACGATAACCACCGGACCCTGCTCGCAGAAGCCCATACACCCGGCCAGGGTCACCTGCACCCTATCTTCCAGGCCGTACCGCGCAACCGCTTCTCGGAAAGCATTAATTAAGTTAAAGGCTCCCGCCGAACCGCAGGTAAGCCCGCCGCAAACGAGCACTTTCCGTTGCTCCGAACCAGGCTGTAAAATAATGCGGGCCAGAAACTCCTGGAACTTGCGCCTGCAGCGCGGATCATCGTGGCAGAGAGGCCCTTCTGACCGGCAAATGACATAATCACGGCAGGGATTTGCCGGCGTGTGTTCGCACTGGCTACAGCATTTATCCATCAGAGATGCCACTTGACCAACTCCCGCCTTCCAACCGGAGCCGCCCGGCTCTCACTCGTATTTTTTCAGCAGACCCAAGGCCTTTTCGGGGGTGAGTCTACCGTGCGTATCCTCGTCGATCACCACCACCGGCGCCATACTGCAGGCGCCGACACAGGAAACCGTCTCCAGGGTGAAACGGCCATCCGGCGTGGTACCCCCAAGTTTCACCCCTAACTCCCGCTTCAGGCGCCGGTAGATGCCTTCGCCGCCCCGCACCTGGCAGGCGATTCCGAGACAGACGCTGACGAGGTGGCGCCCGCAAGGTTTCAGCCGGAACTGGGAGTAGAAGGTAGCCACGCCGTAAACCTTGCTGAAAGGCACGTTTAGCTCCCGCGCCAGGGCGCGCATCGCCTTTTCAGGGAGGTAGCCGTAGTGGCGCTGGACAGCCAACAGGGCCGCAATGAGCTGCTCGGGCCTATTCCGGTAAGTGTTGATAATCGCCTTGAGCTCAGGATCCTCGGGTGTCGGCGCAGCACATTTACCGTTCATCGATCGCTCTCCTGTCTTAAGTCGATAATCCTTTTCTCGGTAACAATGAGTTTCACCGGCCAGTCGTGGGGTTCGGGGTAAACGGTGGGTACCACCTGAAAATCGTAGGCCAGACCGACCGTCACCGCGTCGGGCCGTAGTCCCGGCAAAAAACAGTCGTAATAACCCCCGCCGTAACCTAACCGGTAACCCTTTACATCGTAAGCCACCCCGGGAACCAGGACCAGGTCGAGTTCTTCCCGCGTTACAGGCGGACAGAACGCTCCGGGCTCAGGAATACCAAAAGGGCCGGCTACCAGGTCCTCGGGGTAACGGCTTATCAGCCGCGCGCAAATCATTTTTTGCCGCCCGTCGGTTACGGGAAGCACCACCCGCTTCCCTGCAAGAAGTGCCTCCCTTATCAGTTGCTCTGTTCCCACTTCGTTCCGGCAGGCCACGTAGGCCATAAGTAACCGCGCCCTGCGAAAGGCCGGCAGCTGCCAAAGCTTAACCTGAATCGCGGCACTTTTCCCGGTAACTTCCACCGGCGCCAGCGCCAGGCGCCGCGCCAAAATAGCCGTTCGCAAACCCCTTTTCATTGCGTAGCTCTTTTGAAATCCTCTGGGAATAAGATAACCCCTGCCGGCCGGAGATGTCAAAGCAAAGGCGTCGAGCGGCTAATTTTGCGGCGTAGAAGGTTTATTTTTGCCGTCAAACCAAAAGTTAATCCACCTTGATTAGGCTGAATTGTATAAAGTTGCCTGAAAGCGGGCAAAAATATAGCGATAGACAAATGTAAACGGGATTATATTTTGCCACTAAATTTTTCAAAAGAAGAAGAAAATAGGGCGACTCTGAAAGATAAACGCAAGTTTTCCCGCAAGACAGATGATATTTTGCAGATCAGCCACTTTACGTTTGGCAACCGCTTTGGTTATTATATTTCCTGGCTTGGTATTAGCACTCAATCAAAATGAGTGCTAACAAAATAAAAAATTTCAATTTAAGGAGGGGTTATCGTTGATCAGGCCTTTAGCAGACCGGGTAGTGGTTAAGCCGCTGCCGATGGAAGAAGTGACGAAGGGCGGTATCGTCCTGCCCGACACCGCCAAGGAGAAACCGCAAAAAGGTGAGGTTGTCGCGGTGGGGCCGGGCCGTCTTCTTGACAACGGGCAGCGGGTAGCCGTCGACGTAAAGGTTGGGGACAAGGTGCTCTACTCGAAGTACGCCGGCAACGAAGTCAAACTTGACGGCGAAGAGTACCTGATCCTGCGCGAAGCCGATATCCTCGGTGTAATCGAGTAAGAAGCGATTCTTTGATTCTCATATGCTTGTTTCCCCTAACTCGCACAAAAAAACTCAAAGGAGGTAAAAAACTTGGCCGGGAAAGTGCTTATTTACCGTGAAGATGCACGTGCCGCCGTGGAGCGCGGTGTCAACGCCGTAGCCGACGCGGTAAAGGTTACCTTAGGGCCGCGCGGCCGTAACGTCGTTCTTGAAAAGAAATTCGGTTCGCCACAGATTGTAAACGACGGTGTCACGATCGCCCGGGAGATTGAGCTGGTGGATCCTTTCGAAAACATGGGTGCTCAGCTCACCAGGGAAGTAGCCACCAAGACCAACGACGTTGCCGGTGACGGGACCACCACCGCCGCCCTGCTCGCGCAGGCCATCGTGCGGGAAGGAATGAAAAACGTCACTGCGGGCGCTAACCCCATTTTGGTCAAGCGCGGCATCGAAAAGGCCGTGGAGCGTGTCGTCGAGGAGCTTAAGAAGATCGCCAAGCCGGTAGAATCCAAGGCGGCGATTACCCAGGTAGCTTCCATCTCCGCCAACGACCCGACCATCGGTGAACTGATCGCCGAGGCGATGGAAAAGGTCGGCAAGGACGGCGTCATCACGGTCGAGGAGTCGAAGGGTATCGGCACCTCGCTTGAGGTCGTCGAGGGTATGAACTTCGACCGGGGTTATATCTCGCCTTACATGATCACCGATCCGGAGCGCATGGAAACGCTACTCAATGATCCGTACATCCTCATCACCGACAAGAAGATTTCTGCCGTTACCGACATCCTCCCCATCCTCGAAAAGGTGCTCCAGACTGGCAAGCCCTTGCTCATCATTGCCGAGGATGTGGAGGGCGAAGCGCTGGCCACCCTGGTGGTGAACAAGCTGCGCGGTACCCTCTCCTGCTGCGCGGTTAAGGCCCCGGGCTTCGGCGACCGGCGTAAGGCGATGTTGCAGGATATTGCTATCCTGACCGGCGGCCAGGTCGTCTCCGAAGAGGTCGGCCTCAAGCTCGACAAGACCACCCTCGACATGCTCGGCCGCGCCCGGCAGGTGCGGGTTAAGAAGGAAGAGACAATCATCGTCGGCGGCCAGGGCAATCCCGACGATATTACCAAGCGGATCGCCCAGATTAAGAAGCAGATTGACGAGGCGACCTCCGATTTCGACCGGGAGAAGCTGCAGGAGCGGCTGGCCAAGCTCGCCGGCGGTGTGGCGGTAATCAACGTCGGTGCGGCTACCGAAACCGAGATGAAGGAGAAGAAGCTCCGCATCGAGGACGCCCTTAACGCTACCCGGGCGGCCGTTGAGGAAGGCATCGTCCCCGGCGGTGGCACGGCGTTCATCAACTGCATTCCGGCGCTTAACGACCTCAAGCTCGACAACCCGGATATGCAGGTTGGGGTGAATATCGTCCGGCGCGCGCTCGAAGAGCCGCTCCGCCAGATCGCCTGTAACGCCGGGCATGAAGGTTCCGTTGTGGTCGAGAAGGTTAAGGCGAGCGAGCCGGGCGTCGGTTTCGACGCGCTCAACGAGCGCTTCACCAACATGATCGAGGCCGGGATCATCGACCCGGTCAAGGTAACGCGGACGGCACTCCAGAACGCCGCCAGCATCGCCTCGATGATCCTCACCACCGAATGTCTGGTGGCCGAAAAGAAAGAGAAGGAGAACAAAACGGGTGGCGGGATGTCGCCCGAGATGATGTAAGCCAGAATGAGTTGAAGGCCTCGCGATCGCGAGGCCTTCGCTTCAAACTGCCACGAACAATGCCGCCGCCAAACGTAAAACGTTTACAACTTAAATACCTTCAACGCGCCTTGAAGCGCCGCCGCCTGCTGCGCAAGCTCCGAGGCCATCTGCCCCACCTGCTCCGCCACGTGGCTCGCCTCCTGGACCGACTGCGCCACATCTTGGGTTCCCTGGCTTGCCTGCTCCGTAGCCCGCGCAATATCCCGAATCCCGGCCAGCGTATCTGCTACGCCCTTGAGGATGCTCTTCAACCTTTCCTCCGTCTCGACCACGGCGCTGACGCCTTCGTGCACGGTGGAGGAGGCGCGGCCGATCGCCGCCACCACCTCACTCGTACCCCGCTGGATTTCCGCAATAATCTTACTTATCTCTTCAGCGGCCTGAGCCGACTGCTCCGCAAGTTTTCGCACCTCTTCCGCCACCACCGCAAAGCCGCGCCCGTGCTCGCCGGCACGCGCCGCCTCGATCGCCGCGTTGAGCGCCAAAAGGTTAGTCTGCTCCGCGATCCCCTTGATCACCTCCGTAATCCGGCCGATCGCCGCCGAGCGCTCGCCTAGCTCCCTCACGAGGCCGGCGCCCTTGTCAACGGCTTCCTGGGCGTTCCGGATGCCGCTGACCGCACTACCCAGTGCCTGGATGCCGTCGTTCGCCTCCTTCTCCATCCGGTCGGCGATCGCCGCCGCCGTCTGGGCGTGCGCCGCCGTTTCTTCCGTACCTGCCGAGAGCTCCTCGACGGTTGCCGCCACCGTCTGGACCGTTGCCGACAGCTCCTCCGCCGAGGCGGCAAGGTTATCGCTCTTACCGGAGACCTGCATTGCCGCCTCCTGGATCCGGGTCGCCAGGTCCCGCAATTGGCCGACCATCCGCCCGGTCGCGTCAGCGAGCATCCGCAGCTCCCAGAAGTGCTGCGTCCCCAAGTTCACATCGGCGAGGTCCCCGTCGGCCACCTTTTCCAGCCGCTCGGCCACTATCCTGATGGGTGTCAGTATCCGCTGGATAGCCGGCACAAAAACTAAAGGTAAAATACCTACGACTGCAAGACTAACTAAGAAAGCAGACCGGACCATCTTGCCGGTCACCGTTTTAACCTCCGCGAGGGGAAAGCCGAGGGACCACATTCCGATAACTTTGCCCTGCACATCTTTAAGCGGCATATAGCCCATTAGGTGCGGCTTTCCGGCGACATCAGCCACCCCGTAATAGTTTTGCCCCTGTTTTAAGACCGCCTCGACCACGTAAGGCGCGGCCTTGGTCCCTACCTTTCGTTTTCCGGTACTATCTGTAACCGTGGTGGCAACTTGCGTATCGCCCAAAAAGATGGCCGCCTCAGCGTCAAACTCCTTTTTAGCTTCGTCCACGATTGTAAAGTTTCCGTTCATCAAGATTTTACCCTTGTAGAGTTTGCTCCCTACTACCCGCCAGTCGCCAGGGTAACGGTGTTCGAAAAGTCCTTCGTAGCTCCCGATGAGGTCACGCTTCAGGTAGCCCTGCAGCTGCGCGGTTAGAGTCGCTCGCGCGACGAGGACCACCGCCAGGGTACAGGCCGCTGCAGCAAAGACAACCGCTGCGGTCACGAGAAAAGCTATCGCCTTCCGCAAGTTCAATACCCGCACCGGCACTCCTCCTTCAAAGTACAAGGCTTAGTCGCAATAAACAAAAACGCCCTCCTTACCCAAAGGCCAGCACCGGTGACCACTCCTTTCCCCGGCTACCCCAGGAAACATTTCCTTAACTTTCTTTTTCGTTCAGAAATACTTTTTCTAAAGAGGAAAAAGGAAAGAAGCCTCTTGCTTTGGGAATTTCCCGGCAAAAAATTAGGGAACTCCGTCGCGAGTTCCCCCTCTAAAATACCTAATTATTATCTCTTTCGGTTAATTACGTTCGCCGTAAACCTTCTGGGCCGCGGCTTCCGCTGCCACCGATAGGTAGTAGTTGGTCGAGGCAGCCGTGAGGAGCGGGTGGGTGCCCACCTGTAAGAGCGCCACCTGCTCGTAGGTCATCCGGTGGAGGATGCAGGTCGCCACCACGTTGATGAGTTCCCCAACACTCTCCCCGCCTACCGCCTGCCCGCCAAGGAGTACGCCGGAGTCCTTATCAAAAACGAGTTTCACCCGCGTATCGGTCATGCCAGGCATCACCTTCGGGTGGCGGTTAGGAGTAACCGCCTCTCCTGTCACGACCGCAAAGCCCTCGCGCCGCGCCGCCTCTTCCGTAAGCCCGGCCGCCGCAAAGGCCAGCCGCCCGACAACCGTCGAGACGACCCCGATAACCCCAGGGTTTTCACGCCGGTCTCTGTAGAGGTTGGCCGCCACCACCCGGGCCTCCATCGTCGCCACCGAAGCGAGGCGCACCGGACTCGGCTTACCGGTAAAGAAGGAGGTCTTCGCCGCACAGTCACCGCAGGCGAAAATATCCGGGTCTTCGGTCCGCATGTGCCGGTCCACCCAGATGCCGGCTACCGGGTCCGCTTTGAGGCCCGCCTGCGCGGCCAGTTCCACATTAGGCCGCACCCCGGCCGAAATAAGAACCAGGTCGGCTTTAAGTTCCGTGCCGCTCGCCAGGCGAACGCCACTTACCGCCTCGCCCCCGGTTATCACCACCACTTTTTCTCCGGTTAGAACTTTAACCCCGGCGGCAGCAAGCTGCTTCTCCGCCGCCACGCAGAAGGAGGCGTCGAAGGAGAGACCGAGGCAGTGGGGCAACATTTCGACCACCGTAACGTTTTTGTCGCTGTGTTTGCGGATCTCCTCGGCAAACTCGACACCGATGAAGCCCCCGCCGATGATGACCACATCATTCGCCGCTTTGAGCGCCGCGAAGAACTCGGCCAGCTGCTCTACATTCTTCCGGATGACGAAAACGTTCTGCTTATCCGCACCGGGGATGGGCGGGACAAGCGGGGTCGAACCGGTAGCCAAAATAAGCTTGCCGTAGCTGATCGTTGTGCCATCGGTAAGCACAACCTGCCGCTTTTCCCGGTCGAGCCGCGCCACCTCTTCTTCCACCAGATCGATACCCTCGAAATCGAGCAGGATGTCAGGGACCAGATCCCGCTCGACCGACCCGATGGTACCGAAAATGTAGGGGATGCCGCAGGGAATGGGGACGGGCGAGTCCCGCCGGATGATTACGATGCTCTTCTCCGGGTGGTAGCGCCGCGCGACCGTAGCCGCAGTTAAACCCGCCACGCTGCCACCGATAACCACGATATCCGCTGCCTCAGGAACCGGAAAATCCTCGTGCATTCTTCCACCCTTTCCCTGGTTATTCTGGTGTTAACTTTTTCGCTCAAATTCTCAGGATTTCCGCCACCACTTCTTTCATTTCCTCCCGCCGGACCACCCGCCGGTGGCGGACCGGCTTTTCCGCCAGAGTTCGGAGCCCCTCAGGTACCGGCCACCCCGTTTCCCGGGCGAGAATTTCGAGGAGCGCAAATTCGTCGTGGCGCGCGGCCACCTCCTCCACCAGCACGGCGCGCGCCACATCCCGGTTGAATTTAAAGGGGCTCGCGGTCGAAAGAATGATACTCGGCGTCCCGTCTGCCGTGGCGGCCCGGTAGCGGGCGTAAACCGCCCGGGCCACGGCGGTATGCGGGTCGAGGAGGTAACCGTAGCGCCGGAAGGTCTCCTTGATCGTTGCCAACGCGGTCGCATCATCCGCCCAGTCGGACCAGAAGATTGCCCGCACCTGTTCCGCCACCGCCTCCGGAACCCGGTAGACGCCGCGCTCTTTAAGCTCGCCCATCCAGGTCCGCACCGCCACAGCATCCCGGCCGGTGAGCGCGTAAAGAAGCCGTTCCAAGTTGCTCGAGATAAGGATGTCCATCGAAGGCGAAATCGTTTTGAAAAAGGGGCGCCGCCGGTCGTAAACACCCGTGCGGACGAAATCTGTGAGCACGTTGTTGGCGTTCGCCGCCAGGATGAGGCGTTTCACCGGCAGCCCCATCAGCCGCGCGTAAAAGCCGGCGAGGATGTTCCCGAAGTTGCCCGTCGGTACCACGAAATTGACCGCCTCGCCGGGCTTGATGCCCCCAATGGCAAGGAGGTCGGCGTACGCGGAGAAGTAGTAAACAATCTGCGGCAAAAGCCGCCCCCAGTTGATCGAGTTGGCGGAAGAAAACTCAAAACCGGCCCGTTTTAACCGCTCCCTCATCTCCGGGTCCGTAAAGATCTCCTTGACGCCGCTCTGCGCGTCGTCGAAGTTGCCCGCCACCCCGACGACGTAGGTGTTCCTTCCCTCCTGCGTCACCATCTGGCGCTTCTGCATCTCGCTCACGCCCTCCGCGGGAAAGAAAACGATGATCCGCGTTCCCGGAACGTCCCGGAAGCCCTCTAACGCCGCCTTCCCGGTATCGCCCGAGGTGGCCACCAGGATCACGCTTTCGGCCGCATTTCCCGTTTTCTGGCGGGAAAGGACCAGCAAATGGGGCATCAGCTGCAGCGCCATATCCTTAAAGGCGTAAGTCGGCCCGTGCCAGAGTTCCAGGATGCAAGAACCATCCCCCAGGGACTTGAGCGGCACAATTGCCGGATGGTCAAATTTCCGGGTATTGTAGGCCGCCCCGATACACGCTCTTATTTCCGCAGGGGTAAAGCCTTCAAGGAAAGGCGTGATGATGCGCGCCGCCCGCTCCTGGTAGGGAAGACCGGGAAAGGCCGTAATCTCAGCTTGCCCAACAACTGGAAATTCCTCCGGGACGTAGAGGCCGCCGTCGGGAGCTATCCCCTGCACTATCGCCGCCGCAACTGTAACCCGCGGCGTCTCGCCCCGCGTGCTTTCGTAGTGCATTTTTCTCCTCCCGGAATGGTTTTAACGATAAAAGTATAACATAAGCGGGCCTTCGGGAGGGTGAAAAAGAAAAGCGCAGCGATTGCCGCAGAACCGCGCCCGCCTTGCCCTTAGAACCGCCCCGGGTTAGCCCGCGGTAATGTGGTCCAGAAATGCGCTTACTTTCTCCCCTTTTGCGGCGAGGAATTCCTGTGGCTGCGTCTCGGTCAGCAGCCGCGTGATTTCCGGGTCCGCTTCGTCGGGCACCGTGAAGAGAAGGCGCTTGATCTTCCCCATCTCGACCGCTGCCGGGATGAGCACTGTCTTCCCGCTATACTCGCAAGCGAACTCGAACTCGTCGAAATCCTCCGGCGGGTCGGGCAAGTACCGGCACGTAATCCCGTAGGCGGCCAGCTTCTCGCTATCCTTCACGCACTGGAGCTTAATCTCCCGCCCGATATACTTCTTGAAGCGCTCCACCAAGCACCCTCCTTACCGTAAGCCTACGCTGTTTTTACCCCGGGAGTAAGCCGCTCCCGCGGCTTCCCGCCCTGATAAACTAAAATTTCCAGAGGCACCCTGCCGGGCAGCATGTGGCTCGCGCACGCCAGGCAGGGATCGTAAGCCCGCACTGCCATTTCCACCATATTCAGCACCTTTTCGTCCACCGCGCCGTTTTTGATGAGTCCCTGCGCCGCCTTCTTCACCGCGAGGTTGATCGCAGCGTTGTTTTGGACCGTGGCGACGATAAGATTGACCTTCTGCACGACGCCCTTCTTGTCGGTCACGTAGTGGTGGTAAAGGGTGCCGCGCGGCGCCTCAACCACCCCCACCCCCTCTGCCGGTGGCCGGTCGGGCAGAGCGCGCCCGTGCGGATCGGTTACCTCCGGGTCTTGCGCCAGCTCGAGAATCCGCTCGCTCGCATACATCAACTCCACCAGCCGCGCCCAGTGGTAGGCGAGGGTGTTGTAGACCGGCTTACACCCGAAAAAGGCAAAAAACCGGGCGTAAGCTTCCTGCGCCAGCGGCGTGGCCATTCCCTCCGCCACGTTGAGGCGCGCGAGGGCATTCACCCGGTAGACCCCGCTGGCCATTCCGGCGGTGAAGCCCCGCCACCCGATTTTCTTCAAGTACGGGAACTTGACGTAGCTCCAGGGCTCGACGTGCTCCGCAATTTCCTGTAGGTAATCCTTGGCCTCAAAAAGGGCAACTTCCCTACCCTCCGGGTCGACAACCCTGATCCGGCCGTCGTAGAAGTTAACCTGCTTCTCTTCGCCAACCAAACCGGCGTAATAGGTTTCGTGGCGGTAGAGATCGCCCGCAATTAGCTCTACCAGTTGCCCGTTTTGCAAAACCGCACGCTCGAGAAAATCTCCAGGCTCTTCTGGCTAAAAGCAACGAGGGCACGCGCCAATCCCACAAGCTCCTCCCGTTCCTCCGGTAGCAACCGCTTAGCGAGGCCGCCAGGGAGCCCAGTAACCGGATAAATCGGGTGCCCCCCGATGATCTCCTGGATGCGCTGGGCGTAACCCCGGGCATCGACCACAGCCGCACCAACTTCTCTCCCCAACTTTTCCACCAGGCCGAAGATGTTCCGCCTCGCCGCACCTTCATCCATCAGGAGCAAGTCGGGGGCCCCAAGCGCGAAAAAGTGGAGGATGTGGCTGTGCACCATGTGCGCGTTGTAGTAAATCTCCCGCAGCTTCCGCGCGGCGGGCGGCGGGCTGATCCCGTAAACTGCATCGCACGCCTTGGTCGAAGCCATGTGGTGGGCACCGGGGCAGACGCCGCAAATTTT
>NZ_JBRAIN010000006.1:0-29266 GCF_052743955.1 Thermodesulfitimonas sp. | reverse complement strand
GATCCTCAGTCCCATAATATCACCCTCCTTGATCTTTTTATTGCCCTGCGCCTCCGTGCTTAGGGCGTAGGCCCTCGCCTCCTGCCGGTCAGTCGGCCGCCCTGCCGGCATAAGGCGTACCCTTCACTCCTTTAATCGCCCAGACCGGCACAAGCTTCATAGGTCTAACGTCCTATCTTTATCTGGGGCATTTCCCGGCTAATCCTTTGAGCACCTCAGGCGGCGGTAGCGATGACGCCGCCCGAAGGTTTTCTGCCTCTATGAGTTCAAAGATCTCCTTCCGGTAAACTGGCACTTCCTTCGGGGCCTTAATCCCGAGGCGCACTTGTTCCTCCCTTATATCCACAACCATAACTTCGATGTTGTGGCCGATAACGACCGTTTTCCCGCGGCGTCGCGTTAATACCAGCACCCTCCCACCCCCGAAAAGCCTAATCCCTACTTTCTAGCGAACAGTGGCGTCCGGATATCGTAGTCTCCCTCCAGAATCACTTGGCGGGCCAGCAGCTGCTGCGGGTTAATGATTATTGGCGCCTTCAGATTGATGGTCGCCTCCTTGAAATCCGCAGGCACAGAAACGATCCCGACGACGATCCCTTGCTCCGGCCGCTCCAGCGCGAGCGGCGCCAACTCCTCCGGACGCACAACCGCCCGGTAATCAGGGAAAAAAGGTAGCGGCTCGGCTACCAGGAAGGCAAGGCCTGGGTCATCTACCGACTGCATAAATTTAAGCGGGCAATCCCGCTCGATATCAACGAAAATAAAACGCCGGGCTTCCGGAAAACCAGGTAATCCTTCCGTAAAGATAACGACCTGGTTCTCGGCAACCTCCAACTGACCAAACCTTTTGGTCTCTACCTTCAACCCGTTACCCCCTTAGGCCCTAAGATCGACACTGCCGGATACCATTCCGGCTTGCAAGAACGCCCCCTGCGTAAGATAAACCCTGACGTACGGCGGCAAAGAGGCCTTAACTGCGTAGCGGCCGGGAGAGAAAACCACTTCAACCGCACCAGGATCAACACGAATAACTAGCGGCTGGTAAGGGAAATCGACTGCCGGACGGCTACGCGGCAGGAGCAGCAGGATGACTTCCCCCTCCTCCTCCGTCACCGCAAGATCAGCAACCGTCCCGCCTTTTTCAATAGCCGCCAGATGGTCCCCTTCTTCTGCCCGGCGGCCGATTCCTGCCAGCGCAGCCTCCTGCCCGCTTCGGGCCGCTTCACGAGCAAGCGCCGCAGGGGGCTTGAGCCCCCTTTCCGCAAAACATCTGGTCTGGTCAATCCGGACGGCAACCCGACCGCCCGTAATCTCAAGCCGGGGCGCCTGCCGCCGGAGTTCGAAAACCGGCGGTACCCGCTTAAGTTCCACCGCCGGCCACTGCTGGATAATACTAATGCGCGGTTCCATTTGGTCCGTTGTCAGCCATACCGGCCTACTTTAACGCAGGAAATCAACTAATGTGGGTTGAATTATCCGGGCACCAACTGATAAAGTAGCCCGGTAACTATTCTCCTGGTTCTTAAGATCCATAATCGCCCGCGCCATGTCGGTATCCTCAATCTGCGAAAGAAGCCCACTAAAATCGATATCAGCCCTTTCTAAACGGCCCTGGGCCATCTCCAGGCGGTTAACCCGGGCACCCACTTCCGCAAGGATGGCCAGGATATTATCGATATTCTGGTCAATTTCAGCTAACCGCTTAGCCGAAATATCCGCGGCGTTATTATTTTTCAGGTCGGTGATAAGGTCATCGCAAAGATTAAAAACGTTGGGAGCAACCGTACCGTTGAAAACCGCTTGGCCATCAATATTCACAGGCACCGTTACCCCCGCAGCAACTTCGTATACCAGGATATCACTTGTCCCGTTCCAGCTGCCAGTAACAGAGTCGTAGGGAGGGGTAGTGGTTTTGGCTCCCCCGAAGATATACCGTCCACCATAGTTGGTATTCGCTACGTTACCGAGATGGTCCTTGAGCTGGGCCACCTCCTCCGCTAGCGCCGCAAGCGAATCCGGTGGTAGGACCTGGTTAGCCCCTGCTATAGCAAGCTCACGAAGCCGCTGAAGTGTACTAACGACATCCCGCAGCGCTGTATCGGTTACGTTAAGCCAGGAAATAGCATCACCCATATTTTTCATATATTGGGCGTCCTCCGCCAGGTGCGCCCGGATCCTAAGCGCGGCGATTACCCCGTTTGGATCGTCAGAGGGGCGGTTAAGTCGCTTCCCACTGGCAAGCTCTTCCTGCCTTTTGGCCATCAGCGACAAATGCTTCTCCAGATCTACCAGGACGGTATTGGTAAGCATTCCTGTTGTAACCCGCATCGCGCCATCCCCCATTTTTTCAGTATCCAGAAGTTAAAAACCCCCAACTAAATCCTTTATCCTTACCTACCCACTAACCCCATCCGGTTGATGATAATATCGAGCTGCTCATCGAGTGTCGTTAAGGCCCGGGCGGCAGCCTGATACGCATGGGTAAACTTGACGATATTCGCCATCTCTTCGTCAATCGATACCCCCATCACCGCCTGACGCCGGTTCTCAAGCTGGTTCACCAGAATCTCTTCGTTCTCCGCCATTCGGAGCGCCTGCTCCGTATCGATGCCGAGAGTGGCCACCATACTCCGGTAGTAATCACCGAAGGTGCCGGTAGGCGATCCGGGGGGCATTGTCAGGGCGTCCTTGAGCTGAGCCAACTTCAGCGCGTTTGTGCCGTCCCCAGGAAGTTTTGCCGCGTCACTGGCGGCCGCTATAAGATTGAGATCGTTTAAGATCCCGTTAGCTACCGCAATATCGGCCGCGCCGGTTCCGGTAAAAAAGTCGTTCCCCGTGCTACCATCGAGTCCGTACCCCGCCTGGTGGGTGGCGTTCACCTCGTCTATTAAGGTCTTGGCTAACTCATCAAGCTGCCCTAAAATCTTCGCCACGCCGGTGTCCCTCGTCCAGATCATCCCCGCAAGCTTACCGCTTGTAAAATCTACCGGTGTTCCGTCACTCCACTGAACGGCGTAAAAGTTATTGTTCAGCGGGTCAGAAACCACTTGCAGCGCATCCGCCTTGATTCCCTCCACCAGGTTACGGCCACCGATGGCCACGGTCACCGTGCCGTCGGCCTGCTCCGTCACCGAGATATCCACAAGCTTGGCCAGTTCGTCAATCAAAAGGTCCCGCCGGTCACGTAGATCGTTGGGATTGTCGCCCGCCACCACCGAACGGGCAATCTGCCAGTTCAGGTCCGCAAGCTGCGTCGCGATGGTGTTGATTTTATCAACTGTTGTCCCGACGTTAAAATTCAGGTCCTCTTGCAGCTGGGTGAGTTGGCGGTGAAGGTGCTGGATTGTCTCTGCCAGGGTAATGCCTTGCTGCCGCACCTCAGACCGGACAACAAGACTTTCCGGGTTTTTGCTCAGCTCTTGCCAAGCGTTCCAGAAAGCGGTCATAATGTTGTTAAGCCCGTTATCCCCCGGTTCGTTCAGAATCACTTCTACTTTTTGGAGGCCGTCCCGCTTTACCTCCCAGTAACCCAAATTGGCGGCTTCGTTGCGCACCTGAAGGTCGAGAAACTGGTCGCGCACCCGCTCAATATCGGTAGTACGTACACCCGTACCGAGCTGTCCCGGCAACTCCGGCCTGCCGAGTGACGGAACGGTATAGGGATCAAAACTCCCCGTTAAGTTCACCCGCTGGCGGCTGTAACCGGGGGTATTAGCATTGGCGATATTGTGCCCGGCAGTTTCCGTCGCCTTGCGCTGGGCCATAATTGCCCGCAGCGCTGTTTCGATACCAAGGAAGGTACTGATCATTTCCGCGTCACCCTCTTAAAGCGTTCCACATTCGACGTTCCATATTCAGCGTTTAATGTTAGAGAGGAAAGTGACGTCTTTTCTTTGTAGCAACAGGCTTTAAACATTTTCGTCTAAGTGGTTACGCTGCTGGAGTTGCTGCCAAAGAACAGCCAACTCTTCGGAACTAACCTCCTCTTCAGTCTCCGCCGCTTCCGGCAAAAAGCGAAAAACCCAGGCGCCCTCCTTCCTTTGCCGAACGCGAAAGCGAAAAGGATAGTTGGCCAAGGTAGCAGCAGCATTTAGTTGCTCCACGAAGCGAACCAGGCGCTCGCCGTCCGCCAGGACCCGGCCCACTTCCGGGACAAAATCAGCCCGTACCTGGTGATCCCCGCGCGCCATTCCTTCCCGCCGCACCTGGTCAAGTTCAAAGACGATCTGCGACTGAAGCCCGCCGGCCCCTATCTTCACACGCAACCACCGACCTTGCAGCGCAGAAGTGGTTCGCCCGCCTTGCCTTACACGGACTGGTTGACCAGGCCAACCTCCCGCTGCGCCACTCCGTAATCGTTTTTCGACCTTGCCCTAGAGAGAAGACGGACCACGGTTTCTTCGACCGTAAGTGCCCGCTCAATGAGAAAATAGAGCCGCGCTTGAAAAAGCAGTAAAACCGAGGCGTATTTTTGAAGGCGCTGGCTCAGTTCGGCAAGAGGCCTTTTGAACTCAACGGGAAGAACGGGCAGCAAATCACTAAGCTTACAATCTTTCGGTAAATGAAGTTCTTTCTCCAGCCACTGCTGCAATATCTGCCGCTCTTTTTCCAGGCTAACGAGGGAAGCAGTCAGCTCTTCCTGGCGGGCCGCCGCCTTTAAGATGCGGGCGTGATCACCGTTAACAAAGGCTTCGATTTCCTCTTCCGCCACCCCAATGATCTCTTTCAATACCACGCTTTCTTCTTCCAGAAGACCGATCAGGCGCGTGCACCTCTCCATCTGTTCTCCTCCCCCATAGTATGCAGTCAAGAAGAATTCCTGATTAAAAAACGGCGGTTACGACCGCCGGTCTAAGCGCAGTTCCTCTATAATCCCCGCCGCAATCTTTTCGGGGTCGGGCTTATAGATCCCCGCCTCGATCTCTTGGCGGAGCTTGGCCACTAAGTCTTCCCGCACGTCAGGGATCGCTTGGAGCCGCTTTTGCAGCTCTTGCAACTCCTGAATCGCGGTGGACAGTTCAAAGCTATCTGCCGACCGGTCTGGCTTCGCCGCTTTCTCCGACAGCCGCTTTTTTTGTTGTATCTCGTAAAGCCCGACGATATCCGTTCTGGTGTTCGTCGGCCCAACCTTCATTCCGCCTCAGTCCCTTCAAAAACCACTTTCTATAGCGTCTTATCGGCAGGTCCCAAGACGCCTTTATAGTGCTAAGGTCCTATATCCGCGTAATCCCGCGCCATAAAAAATTATACCTCATTAACGATCTCCGCGGCGATCCTTGGTAGGGGCACTACTTTATCCACCACACCCAATTCGATCGCCGCCTTCGGCATCCCGAAGACGACACAACTCTCCTCCGCCTCGGCGATAGTGCGCCCTTGGTGCTTTTTGATCTCTTTCATTCCGAGCGCACCGTCCCGCCCCATCCCGGTGAGGAGCACTCCCAAAACCTTCGGTCCGCGGCACTGAGCAGCCGAAGCCATCACCCCATCTACAGAGGGATGAAAAACTCCCGGCGCCAGCCGCCCCCGTCGGGCTACCAGTCTGACTTTAACCTGACCGGAACGGTTATTTTCAAAATAGAAGTCGGCACCGGCAGGCGCAACCAAAACCTGCCCGGGCAAAACAAGATCGCCATCAGCGGCATGTTTAACCCGAAGCGCCGCCCGCTTGGATAGATGCTCCGACAAGGGACCGGTAAAACCGACGGGCATATGCTGGACCACGACGACCGCAGCTGGAAGATCAGCAGGGAGGGCGGGGATAATCACCTGCAGGGCCGCCGGGCCGCCGGTAGAGCAGCCAATTACCACCAGATCCCGCCGCCCGCCCGCAGGTACCGGGGCTTTTCCTGGTTGCTGCTGGACCGTCCCTTCCTTTACCCCGAGAATCTTCTTTAAGGGAACGGCTGCAGCCGTCTTAACCTTTGCCGCTAATTCACCGACCACCGCCGTTATTTCTGCTGAACTGGCCGGTTTAGGCGTAAAATCAACGGCGCCAAGGGCTAGCGCCTCTAAGGTAGCCTGGCTTCCCGGTCGGGTATAGGTACTCAACATTACCACCGGGAGCGGGTGGATTTTCATCAACTCTCTGAGGGTGCTTAGGCCGTCGCGTACGGGCATCTCGATATCCAAAACGATTACGTCTGGCTTGAGTTTCGGGATTTTCTCGAGTGCTTCCTGCCCGTTGGAAGCTGTTCCCACCAACTCGATCTCCGGATCTTCCGCCAGCAGCCCACCGATGACCCGGCGAACCAGCGCCGAGTCGTCAACCATCATTACCTTAACTGGCGGCATAAAGCGCCTCCTCCGCTAAGCCCCGCGTTACCTCTTGTGTTAGCGCCCGGGCATCGACGATGAGCGCCACCCGGCCGTCACCCAGGATTGTGGCACCCGAGATACCGGGTATGCGGCCCAAATATTCCCCGAGCGATTTAATAACGATCTCCTGCTCCCCTAAGAGCGCTTCGACCACTACCCCGACCCGGCGGTTCCCCACGCCGATGATGACCACATAAAGCCGCGAATCATTAATCCTCTGCCCCCCGAAGTACTCAGCGAGGGAGATAAGCGGCAGTACCTTTCCGCGAACAATAATCACTTCCGTCTTTTGAACCTTCTTTACTTCCTGCGGCGAAATCCGGATGGTTTCCATTACGTTAGCAAGCGGGAAAGCGTACACCTCGCCGCTTACGGAAACCATTAACGCGCGGATGATGGCGAGGGTAAGCGGTAGCTTAATCTCAAACTCAGTTCCCTGCCCTAAAACCGAGTTCATTTCAATGTAGCCGTTAATCTGCTCGATATTTTTTTTAACGACATCGAGCCCCACACCGCGTCCTGAAAGGTCGGTCACCTCTTGGGCCGTAGAGAACCCTGGCAGAAAAACAAAATTTAAGACTTCACGTTCTGTTAAGCGCCCAGCCATCTCTGTATCTACCAACCCTCGCTCTACAGCTTTCTTCCGGATGTATTCGACATCCATCCCCCGCCCATCATCCCTCACTAGAATGACAATGTGGTTCTCCTGGTGGAAAGCCTTGAGCAATACCGTGCCGGTCCGCGGCTTCCCAACCCGCACCCGTTCCTCAGGAGATTCAATTCCGTGGTCCACGGCGTTCCGGAGCAGGTGGATCAGCGGGTCTCCGATCACCTCGATTACGTTACGGTCGAGCTCGGTATCTTTACCTTCAACGATAAAATTAATCTCTTTACCGAGCTTATGGGCTAAATCCCGCACCATTCGCGGAAAACGGTTGAAAACCTGAGCGATAGGGAGCATCCGCGCCTTCATGATCTGCTCCTGAAGGTCGTTAGTTAGCTGGCCCAAGTGGTTGGAGATTTCGTTTAAAACGTCAACGAGATCGTCAGAACCGTAACGGCTCCGGAAGATCTCCGCAAAACGGTTCAGGCGTGTCCGGTCGATTACCAGTTCGCCAACGAGGTTCATCAGGTTATCAAGCTTTTGCACGTCCACCCGGACGGTTTTAGCCTGCTTTACGGTTTCTTCCCGCTCTCGCGGTTTCCCCCCAGCACGATGCTTTCCCGCAGGGGTGGCTGTCTGGGTGCTCTCCGCCACCCCGGTCGCCATTGCCTCTACGGTCTCATCTTCCGGAAGACTAATCGTTTCTACGCTTACGTCAACAATCTCCGAAATGGTCAGCAGCAGGTGCCTGATGCGGTCGGCATCCTCCTGCGTCAGCAGCACCAGTTCAAAGGTGGTATCGAATTTACCCTCCTGCAGATCTTCGGCAGGCGGGACCGCCTTAATAATTTCCCCCTGCTCTTGTAAGGTCTGAAAAACGAGGTACGCCCGCGCCGATTTCATCTGGCATTCCGCGTCTACCACCACTTTAATCCAGTAGGCCTGCATACCCCGCACGTAAGCAGCCCGGACCACCTCTTCCTCCGCTTCCGTGAGGTTAAAAGCGCTGCCTGAAGAAGAAAGGGCCGCTACCGCAGGGATTTCCCCCGCCGTACTTTTGTTCGCCTCATCCGGCAAGAAGCGTCTCAGTTTGGCCACCACCGGCTCGATATCTACCGGTTCCGCCTGCTCGGTAATCTCGTCCCGGAGTGATCTTAATGTATCGAGCGCCTCAAAGAGAACGTCGATCATTTCGGTGGAAACACTCAGTCGCCCCTGGCGCAGGTTATCAAAGAGATTCTCCATCTCGTGGGTCAACCGCGACATACGGTCGTAGCCCATGATCGCCGAAGAGCCTTTGACGGTGTGCGCCGCCCGGAAGATTTCCTGTAAAATCTGCTGGTCATCAGCCTCTTTTTCGAGAAGCAGGAAATTATCGTTGAGAATCTGGATTTTTTCCTCTAACTCATCTAAGAATACGCTAATCTCCGCGTCCGAAAACATGTTATTCCTCCTTACGCTGGGGCTTCAAAAGCAGCCTCGGCTTCTTCAAGGGCCTCCCTTTCATTTTCGTAGAGGATCTTCTGCAGGTTCAGGAGGATAATCATCCGTTCTTCCCAGAGCGCGATCCCACGGAGGTAAGCCACATCCACCCCCTCAACCACCGCCGGCGGTGGCGCGATAGTTTCTGTAGGGACGCGCAGTACCTCGAGGACCGCATCGACAATCATGCCGATAGTCATGCCCCCGATCTCCCCGATGATGATGCGGCTTTGCCGGGTCTGCTCCCCTTCGGGCAAGCCAAAGCGCTTCCGCAAATCGATTACCGGAATGATTCGGCCCCGGAGGTTGATGACCCCTTCTACAAACTCTGGCGCCCTGGGAACGCGGGTAATGCTCTCCATCCGGATAATCTCCGCTACCGCCCCGATATCTACCCCGTACGTCTGCTCCGCCAGCTTAAAAACTACGATCTGTTCTTCTTTACCGGTAACCTCGGTTTTCTGCGCCATCCTTAATTCCTCCCCGAAAAACGCTCTAAACGAAGAATTTTCATATATCCTTTATCGTCCGGGCGGTTTAAAACTTAACCACCTGCTTCCTACCCATTTGTCCCCCTAAAAGCATAAATTTTTTCCTAAGACCCCTGAAGGACCCCCTTGCGGTTGCCGAAATAATAGGATGGAAAGACGAATCTTGGCAAAAGAGGGTAGAGGTATGGATATAGCAACCATTTTGGGTATCACCATCGGCATTGCCTCGCTGCTGGCGGGTTTTGTGCTGGAAGGCGGACACATCAGTATGCTCATCGTCCCCTCAGCCATGCTTATCATCTTCGGCGGCACCTTAGGCGCCACCATGGCGGGGTTTGCGCTTCACGAGATCATGCTGATCCCCAAACTTTTCAAAGTAATCCTCTTTGCCAAGCCAATTGACGAACGGGCCCTCATCGATAAGATAGTGGAACTGGCCGAAAAGGCCCGCCGGGAGGGACTGCTCTACCTCGAAAATCTGCTCGGCGAAATCGAATCACCCTTCCTCCGGAAGGGTGTCCAGTTAGTGGTGGACGGAACGGAGCCCGACCTCGTTCGGAGCATCATGGAAAACGAGATGTACTCGCTCCAGGAACGGCATAAGATCGGGCAAGAGATCTTCATGCAGGCCGGGGGCTACGCGCCGACGATGGGTATTATCGGGACCGTCATGGGGCTTATTCACGTTTTGAGCAGTCTCTCGACACCCGAAGCTCTCGGTCCGGCAATCGCGATGGCCTTCACCGCAACTCTTTACGGCGTATCGAGCGCCAATCTAATCTATTTCCCGATCGCCTCTAGGCTTAAAAACTTGAGCGCGAAGGAAGAGATATCCTACCAGATCATCATCGAAGGGTTATTAGCGCTCCAGGCCGGCAACAACCCGATTCTAATCAGAGAACGGCTAAATGCCTACCTCAACCCGAAGCTGCGGCGTCAAGAGGAAAGCGGGAAGGCGGAGGAGGCCTATGAAGCGTCGTAAAAAGGAACTTAAAGAAGCAAGTCACGAGCGGTGGCTGATTACTTACGCCGACCTCATCACCCTCCTGCTCATTTTTTTTATTGTGCTCTGGACTTTTAGTAATATCGACGCGAAAAAGTTCGCCGGGATCGCCGAATCGCTGGCGAAGGCGCTCGGTGGCGGGGCGGGTATGATACTTGAAGGGCCGGGACCCTCGGTTGTTGCCGGGGCCCCCGTTTCGCCAGAGAGAGTAGAAACCAAGTTCAGTTTAAGCGCCGAAACGAAGGAAAACCTCCAACTCCAGAAGATAAAAGAGCAGATTGAAAAATACGCCAAAGAACAAGGCTTGGCGGGTAAAGTTACCGCCCGGATCGAAGAGCGCGGCGTGGTCGTCAGCATCCAGGAAACGGTGCTCTTCCCGTTAGGGTCGGCCGAACTCACTCTCCAGGCGCGGGAAATCGTTCGCAAGGTCGGCCAGATATTGCTCACCACGAATAACTATATCCGCGTTGAGGGGCATACCTGCGACCTCCCGATCCATACCGCCCGCTTTCCCTCAAACTGGGAACTTTCTGTGGCGCGCGCCACAAGCGTGGTAGAAGAATTGTTACACGCCGTCCATTTCCCACCCGAGCGCCTTGCGGCCTCGGGTTACGCCGAGTACCGGCCCATCGTGCCGAATAATTCGGAGGCCAACCGGCAGCGCAACCGCCGGGTCGATTTCGTCGTCCTCCGCTCGCGCTACAAGGAAACCGAGCCGGGTGTCCTGCCGGAATTCTTTTACGAAAAACCTAAGGTGACGCCATAAAAAGGTGACGCCATAAAAGCCTTTTTAAGCCACAGAGCGGTTGAACTGCCTGATCATCACAGAGGTGGTCAGTACCGCAACGGCCACGAGCACCAGCACCCCTGGCCAGACTTCCCGCCACACCCAGCCCTGTGTCGCCACGGTCCGCATCGGGCCCACTGCGTAAGAAAGCGGGTTGAACTTTGCCATCCACCGGAGCCACGCGGGCATCGCCTGGGTCGGGAAAATGGCGTTGCTGGTAAACATTAGCGGCATCGTAAAGAAGTTCACGATAGCGAATAAAGCCTCGTGGGACTTCAGCACCGCGGCAAAGGAAAGGGAAACCCCGCCCATAATCAACCCGAAAAGGCTGGCCACCGCGAGCATAAACAGGATCCCCGGCACGCCGGTTACGATATGCACCCCTAACAGAAGCGCGATTACTACGATCAACAGCGCCTGAAAGAGCGACTGCACCACGAGCGCCGCAAGTTTCCCCACCGGGATAGCGGCCCGGTGGATGGGAGCGGTGAGCATCTTGTTCAAGAAGCCTATCCGCCGGTCCCAGAGGATTGAGGTCCCGCCGAAAACACCCCCGAAAAGAGCGGTCATAATCATCACGCCCGGGGTCATAAAGTCGAGGTAGTTGCCGGTGCCTAACATTCTCGCGGCCACCGGGTTGTTGGTAAGCCCGGAGATGGCGTTCCCCATTAGCGCCAACCATACCACCGGCTGTACCACCGCCATCAGAAGCCGCGACTTCTGCCGACCAAGCTTTTTCATCTCCCGCCAGAAGACCCAGTAAACATCTGCGATAAGCCGCCGCATTACCGCCTGACCCTCCTCATTATCAGCCGCGCCCGCAGCGCCTCTTCCCTGCCGCCGCTCTCCCGCATCTCCCGACCGGTATAGTGCAGGAAAACGTCATCGAGCGAAGGGGGCTTAAAAGAAATGGCGGCGATTTTCACCGGGAAGCCGCTCAGCACCTCAAAAAACGCTGGAATTGCCGCTTCGCCGTTAGTTACGGTAGCCACGTAGCCTCCTTCCCCATTACCGGTCACATTACTCACAAAGTCCAGGCCACGGATGCGTCCAAGTGCCGCGTTTACCGCTCCGGGTTCGCCGCCGGCCAACTTGAACGTTACCACCCCGCTCCCCAAGGAACTTTTCAAAGCGGCTGGCGTATCAATTACCTTAACCTTACCCTGGTCGATGATGGCAATCCGGTCGCACAGAGCGTCCGCTTCCTCCATATAGTGGGTGGTAACGAAAATGGTCATCCCCTCCTTTTCTCGCAAGTCGTTGATATAACGCCAGATCTCCCTGCGGGTCTGGATATCCAACCCTAGAGTAGGCTCGTCAAGGAAAAGCACCCGTGGCCGGTGGATGAGCCCGCAGGCGATATCCAGTCTCTTCCGCATCCCGCCCGAATAGGTCTCTACGAGGTTCTGAGCCCTTTCTTTAAGGCCGACCATTTCCAAAACCGCCGCGATCCTTTGCGCCACCTCGTCGCGCGGGATGCGGTAGAAACCCGCCTGGAGCCGCAGGTTTTCGTACCCGGTAAGGGCGTCGTCCACGGCCAGGTCCTGGGAAACATAGCCTATTGCCAGGCGCACCTGGTAAGCTTGCCTGGTTATATCCATCCCCGCCACCCGGGCGGTGCCGCCGGTAGGGCGCAAGAGGGTGGTCAGCATGGCGATGGTGGTCGATTTCCCAGCACCGTTCGGGCCGAGGAAGCCGAAGATCTCCCCCTCCGCCACCGTAAAGCTAACCCCGTCCACCGCGGTTATCCCGCCGGGGAAGATTTTGGTAAGGCTTTCGGCCTCAATCATTTTGCCCATCCGGGTCACCTCTGGCCACAGCGTTATTCTCGCAAACCGGCATCTACGTTTTAAGATAGTAATACATTTATAGCCAGAAAGAAAGCAACGGGATTAAAAAAAGGGCTCATTCTTGTTGAGCCCCGCGGTGAAACAAACTCTGTTTGAAAAGTAAATAATTTTACACCAGCAACCTCTTTTAAATGGCTGGGCAAAGCATGCTCACTCTACTGTTACACTCTTGGCCAGGTTGCGCGGCCGGTCTACGTCGCAGCCACGGGCCACCGCCGCGTAGTAGGCAAAGAGCTGTAGCGGCACTACCGCCACCGCCGGAGCCAGCAGCGGGTGAACCGGGGGTAAACAAATGGCCTCGTCTGCCACCGCAATGATCTCGTCCGCCTTTGCGCCGGTAACGGCCAGAACGTTGGCGCCCCGGGTTTTGACCTCCTTAATGTTGCTCTGCATCTTCTCTAAAAGGGCCGGCTGCGTGGCCAGGGCAATTACCGGCACGCCTGCGGTTATGAGCGCCAGAGTGCCGTGCTTCAGCTCGCCAGCGGCGTAGGCCTCCGCGTGGATGTAAGAAATCTCCTTGAGCTTCAGCGCTCCCTCACAGGCCACCGCCCAATCAAGACCGCGCCCGATGAAGAAGGTATGCTCCCAATCTTTGCGGGCCACAGCCAACGCCGCGATCTCTTCTTCCCGGGCAAGCACGGCCTGCACGGCCTCCGAAAGTCTCGGTAACCCGGCAGTGAGTTCCTGCAGGAGTTCCGGTGGCGCGCTCTCCCGCAACCGGGCCAAATACACGGCTAACAGGGTAAAAAGTACGACTTGGGCCACGTAAGCCTTTGTGGAAGCAACGGCGATCTCCGGGCCGGCCCAGGTGTAGAGAACCTCATGCGCCTCCCGGGCCACCGAACTGCCGACCACGTTGGTGATCGCCAGAACCGTCGCTCCCTTTGCCTTGGCCTCCCGAAGCGCCGCAAGGGTATCCGCCGTTTCGCCTGACTGGCTCACCACCACCAAAAGGTCGCCCGGCCCGAGCAACGGGTCGCGGTACCGGAACTCGGAAGCGATCTCGGCCTCCACCGGAATGCGTACCAGCCTCTCGATAAGCATCTTCCCGATGAGGCTAGCGTGGTAGGCCGTGCCGCAAGCGGTAATGTAGAGCCGGCGCAGCGACTTGAGGAACCCCGGATCAAGTTTCAACCCCGGGAAGGCGATTCCCGTCCTCTCAATCCGCCCGCGCAACGTTTCCCGGATGACCTGCGGCTGCTCGTGGATTTCCTTCAACATGAAATGCGGATAAGGCGCTTTTTCCGCCTGGGCCGCGTCCCAGTTTGCCACGAAAACTTCTTTTGTCCGGGAGGAGCCGTTCCGGTCGTAGACGGTAACCCCTTCCGGCCACACATCCGCTATTTCACCGTCATCCAGGACGTAGGTCCGGCGGGTGGCCGCCAGAATGGCCGGGATGTCTGACGCGACAAAGTTCTCGTCTTCGCCGAGGCCCACAATCAACGGGCTGTCGTACCGGACGGCAACTATGCGTGTGGGTTCATCAACCGCTACCGCCGCCAAGGCAAAAGAGCCGCGCAGAAGCGGGATAACCCGCTTTACCGCTGCTAAGAGATCACCCTCGTAAAACTCTTCCAATAGGTGCGGGATGACTTCAGTATCCGTTTCCGAAACAAACCTGTGACCCCGGGCTACAAGCTGCCCCCGCAGCGCCAGGTAGTTTTCAATGATGCCGTTATGGACCACCGCCAGGCGGCCCGTGCAATCAAGGTGCGGGTGCGCGTTAGCATCGGTCGGGGCACCGTGGGTCGCCCACCGGGTATGCCCGATACCGGTGCATCCCGGAGGGAAGTTACCGTTCAGGGCCCCTTCGAGTACCGTAATTTTACCCTCTTTCTTATAAACCGCCACCCGGCCTTCGCTGATTACCGCAACGCCAGCGGAGTCATAACCCCTGTACTCTAACCGTTTGAGCCCGGCAATTAAGAGAGGCAGCGCCTCCTGTTTTCCCGTGTAACCGATGATACCGCACATAAGTAAAACCTCCCGTGAGGTTGCTAACCAAATGATAAACGCCGGCTGAAAGCACGGCGCCCGTAAAAACAAAATATCTTTTAGGGGCAAAATGACCATCCTTCACCCTTTCCCACCTGGTGCTTTTGTCCTGGCGGTCGCCCGCCAGTTTTGTGACACCGTTTACGGCCGTGGGCAGCCGGGAGGCACCCGCCGAAAAACTTCGATTAACCTCCCCCTCGTCAACCGTTGCTTGGTACGCTATCGCACCCTAACAACGGTTCTGGCGCTTATTATTCACTTTTTCCCTTAAACATGCACGCCTACTTCCTGCCGCTCTTCTGCTTCACCCCCTTCGATGGCCCGGACGACAGCAGCCAATTCATCTACCATCCGCAACGTAAGATCAGGGTCGCGGGCCTCAACCATAATCCGAATGACCGGCTCCGTGCCCGACGCACGCACCAGGATGCGGCCGTCACCGGCCAGCCGTGCCTCCTGCTCCCGCACCGCTCTAGCCAAAAGCGGGCTCTTTAAGACCAGCTCCTTGTCGCGGACGCGGACGTTCTTAAGGAGCTGCGGGTAGCGGCAAAGTTCCGCCGCTAAAGCGCCTAACGTCTTGCCCGACTCCTGCATTATCTTCAGGAGCATGAGCGCCGTGATAATGCCGTCCCCGGTTGTGTTATGGTCGAGAAAGATTACGTGCCCGGACTGCTCTCCCCCCAAAGCGGCGCCCACGCGGAGCATCTCCTCGAGGACGTACCGGTCGCCTACCTTCGTCACTACCACGTTGATCCCGGACGCCGCCAGAGCCCGGTGCAGTCCCAAGTTTGACATCACGGTAACCACAACGTTATTGCCAGGCAGCTTCTCCTTGGCCTTGAGGTAACGCGCCGCCGCGAGGATGATGGCGTCCCCATCAACGATATTCCCTTTTTCATCGACAGCAATCAGCCGGTCGGCATCACCGTCAAAGGCCAGACCCAGGTTCGCACCGGTAGCGAAAACCAGCTCCTGGAGGACGTGGGGTTTTGTTGCGCCGCAGCCGCTGTTAATATTAAGGCCGTCGGGCTCAACCCCTACCGGGATGATCTCCGCTCCCAGCCCCCGTAAAAGCCGCGGGGCAATCTCGTAGGCCGCGCCGTGCGCGCAATCGACCATAACCCGCAAGCCTTCCAGCGTGCGGGGCCCTACGGTCAAGACGTGGGCCATATACCGGTCCGCAGCGTCCTTCACCGGAACCACCCGGCCGATGCCGGCCCCCACCGGCGAAGGAATAACCGCCATATCCCCTAACACAAGCCCCTCAATTTCTTCTTCGACCGGATCAGGCAGTTTATAACCGTCGGCCCCGAAAAATTTTATCCCGTTGTCGGGCGCGGGGTTATGGGAAGCCGAAATGACCACGCCACCGGCGGCCCCTAAGGTGCGCGTAAGACACGCCACCGCCGGCGTCGGCAGAACACCCAAAGCCAAAGCGTTAACCCCCGCCGAGAGGATTCCGGCTACCACGGCTGCCTCTAACATCTCTCCCGACAGGCGGGTGTCGCGCCCCACCACAATACCCTTGTTACCCGCACGCCGGGCCAGCACGTAGGCGCCCGCCCGGCCCAGTTTGAAGGCAAGATCGGGACTGAGCTCGCGGTTGGCCACACCGCGCACGCCGTCGGTACCAAAAAGAAGACCCACCGGGTCTAAGCCTCCTCCCGGCCTAAACTTTATTATGAAAAACGGTTGCTGTCAACTTTATTCTATATTCTATCTTACGATTCTATCTTACGCGGGTCTTCAATAACTAGCTAGTTTGGCGCCGGATCCCCTGCAGCAGAAGCTCCGGTAACAACGTTTTTCTTGAGCAAACCGTAAGCGAAGCTATCTGCCAGCGCCTGCCAGCTCGCCTCGATGATGTTAGGAGAAACGCCAAGGGTAACCCAGGAACGGTGGCCGTCGCTCGTCTCGATCAATACCCGGACCACCGCCGCCGTTCCGGCCGCCTCGTTGATTACGCGCACCTTATAGTCAATCAGGCGCATCCCCTTGATCGCCGGGTAAAACTGTTCCAAGGCCTTGCGGAGCGCGTTATCGAGGGCGTTCACCGGCCCGTTGCCCTCGGCCGCGGTATGGACGATCTTTTCCCCTACCCGGAGTTTAATGGTGGCCTCCGAGTGGACAGCTCGGTTCTCTTTGAGTTCCGTCAGAATCCGGAGACTCTCTAAAATGAAGGGTTTCTCGTAACCATTCGCGGCCCGCCGCACCAGGAGCTCGAAAGAGCCCTCGGCGCTTTCAAACTGGAATCCCTGGTGCTCAAGCTCCTTAAGCTGCCCTAAAACCTGGCGGGCTACCTCCCCCTCATTGGGCAGATCAAGGTTGAGCTCGCGGATCTTGTAAAGCAGGTTGGAAAGCCCCGAAAGCTCTGAAACGAGTACCCGCCGCCGGTTGCCGACCGCTTCCGGATTAATATGTTCGTAAGTGAGCGGATCCTTCATCAAGGCGCTCACGTGCACCCCGCCCTTGTGGGTAAAGGCGCTCATCCCCACGTACGGCTGCTGGGGATTAGGATGCATGTTGGCGATTTCGCTCACGTAGCGGGAAAGCTCCACCAGGTGCCGGAGTTTCTCCTCCGGGATGGTGGTCACGCCGCACTTCAAGCTAAGGTTTGGCAGCACCGCACAGAGATCGGCATTCCCGCAGCGCTCGCCGTAACCGTTGATCGTTCCCTGAACGTGCGTGGCGCCGGCCTGAACCGCCATGAGGGTATTCGCTACCGCCATGCCGCCGTCGTTGTGAGCATGGATGCCCACAGGAACACCGAAGCGCTTGCAAACCAACTCTACCACCGCCTGCAGCTCCCAGGGCAGGGCACCGCCGTTCGTATCGCAAAGGACGAGTACCGCCGCCCCGCCGGCGACCGCCGCTTCAAGGGTCGCCAGGGCATAAGCAGGGTTCGCCTTGTAGCCGTCAAAGAAATGCTCCGCGTCATAAATAACCTCCAGTCCCTGGTCCCGGAGGTAGGCCACTGACTCCCGGATCATCGACAGGTTTTCCTCCAGGGAGGTACCGAGGGCCCGCGTGACGTGGAAGTCCCAACTCTTCCCGAAAAGGGTGGCCGCCTTCACTCCCGACTTCAGGATCGCGGCAAGGTTTTCGTCGTCAGCCGGCCGGGTGTTTTTCCGCCGCGTTGATCCGAAGGCTGTTACCGTAGCGTGCTGCAGCCCCAGCTCCCGTACCCGCACAAAATACTCCATATCCTTCGGGTTGGAGCCCGGCCAGCCGCCTTCGACGTAGTGAAACCCCATCCGGTCGAGTTTGAGCGTGATTTTCAGCTTATCTTCGGCCGAGAAGGAGATACCCTCCGTCTGCGCCCCGTCGCGAAGCGTGGTATCGTAAACCGTTACCGCACGCATCATCATCGCTCCCGTTACCTCCCGTCGCGCAGCCGGTGCTGGACATAGGGGATCAGCCCCCCCGCAGCGATTATCTCCTGCATGAACGCCGGTACCGGTCGCGCCTGGTATTCCTTCCCGGTTTCCACTACCCTAATCCGGCCCGTCGCGAGATCCACCTGGAGACGGCTTCCCGCCGGAATCTCATCTGCCTCCGGGCACTCGAGAATGGGCAGCCCGATGTTGAAGGCGTTCCGGTAGAAGATCCGGGCGAAGCTCTTCGCCACCACGCAGGCGACGCCTGCCGCCTTGATCGCCACCGGGGCATGCTCCCGGGAAGAGCCGCAGCCGAAGTTAGCTCCGGCAACGATGATGTCCCCGGGCCGGACGCGTCCGGCAAAAGTAGGATCAGCGTCCTCCATGCAGTGACGCGCCAGTTCCGCCGGGTCGCTTGTGTTAAGGTAGCGCGCCGGAATAATCAGGTCGGTATCGACATTGTCGCCAAACCGGTGAACCATTCCCTCGAACACCTATCTCACCTCTTCCGGGCTCGCGATCCGCCCCGCAATCGCACTTGCCGCCGCTACCGCCGGATTCGTCAGGTACACTTCACTTTCCGGGTGCCCCATCCGCCCGACAAAGTTGCGGTTGGTCGTCGCCACCGCCCGCTCCCCTTTTGCTAAAATGCCCATGTGCCCTCCCAGACACGGCCCGCAGGTGGGGGTGGAAACTGCCGCTCCGGCGGCGATGAAGATTTCGATAAGCCCCTCCCGGAGCGCCTGGCGGTAAATTTCCTGCGTTCCGGGAATAACGATCAGCCGGACGTTCTCGTGGACCTCCTTGCCGCTCAGTACCTGGGCCGCCAGCCGCAAGTCTTCGAGCCGGCCGTTGGTACAGGAGCCGATCACCACCTGGTCGATGGTGATGGGGGTAGCCTCGCTTACCGGCCGGACGTTGTCGGGCGAGTGCGGGAAGGCCACCAGGGGCTCCAACCCCGTCACGTCGTACTCGTAAATCTCCTTGTACTTGGCGTCCGGGTCGCTCGTATAGACTTGGTAAGAACGGCGCGCCCGCGCCGCCATGTAGGCCTCGGTCTTCGCGTCGGGAGCAATGATGCCGTTCTTAGCGCCCGCTTCGACCGCCATGTTGCACATGGTAAACCGGCCGTCCATTGACAGATTCTCGATCACCGGACCGGTAAACTCCATCGCGCAGTAAAGCGCCCCTTCTACCCCAATATCACCGATAGTGTGGAGGATCAGGTCTTTTCCCCCGACCCACGGCCCCAGCTCACCGTTATAAACAAACTTAAGGGATTCCGGCACCTTGAACCAGGTCTCTCCCAAAGCCATTGCCGCCGCCAGGTCCGTGGAGCCGACTCCGGTGGCGAAGGCCCCCAGCGCCCCGTAGGTGCAGGTGTGGGAATCGGCGCCGATGATCACGTCCCCGGGCCCTACTAACCCCTGTTCCGGCAAGAGACAGTGCTCAATCCCCATCCGCCCTACCTCGAAATAGTGGGGCAGCGCGTGCTCCCGCGCAAAGTCGCGGACCACTTTAGCCTGCTCCGCCGATTTGATGTCTTTGTTCGGGGTAAAGTGGTCGGGGACTAGAACCACTGCCGCCGGATCGAAAAGCGGCACCCCAATCTTTTCAAACTCCTTTATCGCCAAGGGGGCCGTGATGTCGTTGGCCAACAACACGTCGACCTTGGCACTGATAAGCTCCCCAGGCTCAACAAATTCCTTGCCCGCATGCGCTGACAGGATCTTTTCGGTAATGGTCTGGGCAACACGCTGCACTATTTTCACCCCGCAAATTCGTTTAACGTTACGGCTCTATCCGGGGGCCGTTTACGTCCACCGCCATCTTGTTCAGGGCATCGATATACGCCCGGGCACTCGCCTCGAGGATGTCAGTACTTAAGCCCCGCCCCAGGAAAGTTTTCCCTTTTTCATTTTTCACCCTCACGGTAACGCTGCCCACCGCGTCCTTGCCCCCGGTAACAGCGTCGATCCCGTACGATTCGAGGGCGCACTTAATGCCGGTAATCTTATCGATGGCATTGTAAATCGCATCCACCGGCCCGTTACCGCAGGCTGCCTCCTCCACCAGATTCTCGCCCACCTTCAGCCCGACCGTCGCCGTCGGCACTATCGTAGTGCCGCTCGAGATGTGCAGGTAATGAAGCTCGTAGGTCGGGGCGACGCGCCCCATTTCTTCCTCCACAAGGGCTAACAGATCGTCATCGGTAATCGTTTTCTTCCGGTCGCAAAGCTCCTTGAAGCGCGCAAAGGCCGTATTGAGCTCCTCTTCCGACAGGCTGTAGCCAAGCTCGGCCAGGCGCGTTTTGAAGGCGTGGCGGCCCGAATGCTTCCCGAGAACCAGCGTCGACTTCGGGATGCCGATGACCGTAGGATCGATGATCTCGTAGGTCGTCCGCTCCTTCAAAACCCCGTCCTGGTGGATGCCTGACTCGTGGGCAAACGCATTTTTGCCCACGATCGCTTTGTTGGGCTGGACCGTCATGCCGGTCAGAGCGGCAACGAGCTTCGAGGTCCGGTAGATTTCTTCGGTTTTGATGCCGGTAATCATCCCGTAGAGCGACCGCCGGGCGTAGAGCCCCATCACCAATTCTTCGAGGGCGGCGTTCCCGGCTCGCTCGCCGATCCCGTTTATCGTTACCTCCGCCTGCCGGGCGCCGTTTTTAATCGCCGCCAGGGTATTGGCTACCGCCAGTCCGAGATCGTTATGGCAGTGAACGCTTACCGTTACCTTCTCGATTCCCGGCGTTTTTTCCCGGATCGTCCTGATGAGCTCCCCGAACTCCTCCGGCACCGCGTAACCGACCGTGTCCGGAATGTTCAGCACGGTAGCTCCCGCCTCGATGGCCACCGCCAGAACCCGACAAAGAAAGTCGAGGTCGGAGCGGGACGCGTCCTCCGCCGAAAATTCTACGTCGTCGGTATACCGTCTGGCCCGCCGTACCGCTTCCCGCGCCGCCTCCAGCACCTGCTCCCTGCTCATCCGGAGCTTGTACTGGAGGTGGATGTCGGAAGTAGCGATGAAGGTGTGGATGCGGGGCGCTTCCGCCTCCCGCAAAGCCTCCCAGGCCCGGTCGATATCCCCAAAGTTGGCCCGCGCCAGCGCGCAGATGCGCGCGCCCCTCACGTTCTTGGCAATTTCTGCCACCGCCGCGAAGTCGCCCGGAGAAGCCACCGGGAAACCGGCCTCGATCACGTCCACCCCTAACTTGACAAGCTGCCTGGCGATCTGCAATTTTTCCTTCACGTTGAGGCTTACGCCCGGAGACTGCTCGCCGTCCCGGAGCGTGGTATCGAAGATATAAACTCGCTCCATCCTGCTCTCCTCCAGAAGAACCTAAGAGTCGACCGCTTCATCCAGGCCGCGACCCGCCAGAACCATCGGCAGCACATTCTCCTCCGGGTCAACCAAGCAGTTTACCAGAACCGGCCCCTCCCGCCCCAAAACCTCCCCCACGACGGCATCGAAGGCCGCCGCCGTCTCTACGGTATGGGCGGGAATGCCGTAGACACCGGCAAGAGCGGCAAAATCGGGGCAAAAAGCAAAGTCCACCGCGGAATACCGCCGGTTGCAGTAGAACTCTTGAAGCTGCCGGACCATGCCGAGCCGCCGGTTGTTGATAATGAAAATCTTGACGCCGGCTCCCTGCTCCGCCAGGGTGCCGAGTTCACTCATCGTCATCTGAAAGCCGCCGTCGCCGCAGACCAGGATTACCTGCTTCTCGGGACGGCCGAGTTTGGCACCGATCGCCGCTGGCAGCCCGTAACCCATACAGCCGAGTCCCCCCGAGGTAATGAGCGTCCGCGGGTACTTGAACGTGTAGTACTGCGCCACCCACATCTGGTGCTGGCCCACGTCGGTAACGACAATGCTCTCGCCCGCCGTCAGCGTGCTCAGCCTTTCAATTACGTACTGGGGCTTAAAGCCGCCGGTGCGGTCGTAGCTCAGCGGGTAATCCCGCCGGTAACCGGCTACCGTAGCCAACCACTCCTCGTTCTTCCGGGGTGATAAAAGCGGCAGCAGGGCCTCGAGAACCTGTTTCACATCCCCCACCAGCGGTAGGTGCGGCCGGACATTCTTCCCTATCTCCGCCGGGTCGATGTCGATATGGATCACGCGGGCGTTAGGCGCGAACTTTTCTACCGCGCCGGTAAGCCGGTCCGCAAACCTGGTGCCAAGCGCAATCAGCAAATCGGCGTTGGTGATCGCCAGGTTCGCATAGCGCGTGCCGTGTAGCCCCGCCATCCCTAAAAAGAGCGGGTGGTCACCCGGAAAACCGCCGAGGCCCATCAGCGTCGCGGCAACGGGCGCCTGAATTGTTTCGGCCAGCCTGCGCACCTGCGCCGTTGCGCCCGCGCTAATCACCCCGCCGCCGATGAGAAGTACCGGCCGGGTAGCCTCAGAAATCAGCCGCGCCGCCTGAGTGATCTGCGTTGGGTGTCCCTTATAGGTTGGCCGGTAGCCCTTCAAGTCCACCCTATCCGGGTAATCAAACTTGATCCTGGCGCTCGTGACATCCCGGGGGAGATCAACCAATACCGGTCCCGGCCTTCCCGTACGGGCCAGGTGAAAAGCCTTCTTGATAACGCCGGGAACAGTAGCCGGGTCTTTGACTAAAAAGTTATGCTTAGTGATGGGCATAGTAACCCCGAAAATATCGACTTCCTGGAAGGCGTCGGTACCGACCTGACTCGTCGGCACCTGCCCCGTAAAAAGGACCACCGGGACCGAATCCATGTAGGCGGTGGCAATCCCCGTAACCAGGTTTGTGGCCCCGGGACCAGAAGTCGCAAAACATACCCCCACGCGCCCCGTGGCGCGGGCATAACCGTTCGCCGCGTGGACCGCGCCCTGTTCCTGCCGGACCAGGACGTGCTTGATCCCTTTTGCGCTATAGAGCGCGTCGTAAACGGGGAGGATGGCACCACCCGGATGTCCGAAAACAAGGTCCACCCCTTCTTTTTCCAGGCACCGGATGACCGCTTCGCCAACCGTGATCACGCTTCTCCTCCCTCCGTCGCAACCAGCCGCTGCGCGCAACCGATAAGTAGCGCTATTTCTTCAACCAGGACATCATCTTCCGGAGTTCTTTACCTACGCGCTCGATCTGGTGCTCCCGCTCGCGCCAGCGCATCGCCTTGAGCACCGGCTGGTTGGCCTTGTTTTCCAGGATCCACTCGCGGGCAAACTGGCCACTCTGGATCTCGGCCAGCACCCGCTTCATTTCTTCCCGCACCCGCCGGTCAATAATCCGCGGCCCGGTCCGGTAATCGCCGTACTCCGCGGTATTACTGACCCGGCAACGCATTTCCGTGAGACCCCCTTCGTAAATGAGGTCCACAATAAGCTTCAGCTCGTGAAGACATTCAAAATAGGCAATCTCCGGCGCGTAACCAGCCTCCACGAGGGTTTCGAAGCCTGCCTTGATGAGCTCCGCCACCCCGCCGCAAAGAACGCACTGCTCGCCGAAAAGGTCGGTCTCTGTCTCTTCGCGAAAGGTGGTTTCAAAAACTCCCGCCCTTGTCAAGCCAATGGCCTTCGCGTAGGCCAGCGCGAGATCCCGCGCCCGGCCGGAATAATCCTGGTAGACGGCGATAAGTCCCGGAACACCGGCTCCTTCGGTATAAAGGCGACGCAGCATCGGGCCCGGGCTTTTCGGCGCCACCATAAAGACGTCCACCTCTGGCGGCGGCACGATCTGGCCGAAATGGATGTTGAAGCCGTGGGAAAACATCAGGGCCTTGCCCGCCTTAAGATGAGGCGCTATTCCCCCTGCGTAGACCTCGGCCTGCTGCTCGTCGGGTATGAGCATCTGGATGATGTCGGCTTCTCTGGCCGCCTCGCCAATAGGCGCCGTTGCCAGACCATCCTCTCGCGCCAGCTCTGCCGAGGCACTCCCCGGCCGCAGCCCGACGATGACCTTTATCCCGCTGTCCTTAAGGTTCCGCGCCTGGGCCCTCCCCTGGCTTCCGTAACCGATAACCGCTACCGTCCGCTCCTGCAAAATGCTCAGGTCCGCATCCTGATCGTAGTAAATCCGGATCACGCTTCCGCCTCCCTACCGTTAGTAACGATATCTTTTGTTCCCCGAAGCATGGCTACTTTCCCCGTCCGCACCATCTCGCGGATTCCGAAGGGCTTGAGGGCGTTGACCAAAGCGTTAATCTTCCCCTCGTCCCCCGTAACTTCCACTACCAGGGTCTTACGGCCGATATCCACGATGTGCGCCCGGAAAATTTCCACGATCTGAATAATCTCCGCCCTTTTCGCTGGCTCGGCGTTCACCTTGATGAGCGCTAATTCCCGGTCCACGTACTCCATCCTGGTCACGTCCTGGACCTTTATGACCTCGACCAATTTGCGCAACTGCTTCGTGACCTGCTCGAGCACCCGGTCATCCCCCGCCACCACGATGGTCATCCGGGAGATTGCCGGGTTTTCCGTCTCGCCAACCGCCAGGCTCTCGATGTTGAAGCCGCGCCTGCTGAAAAGGCCGGCTACCCGGGCCAGCACGCCGGGATTATTTTCCACGAGCACCGCAAGGGTGTGGCGCATAAGTCTCCCCCTTTTTAACCGAGCATCTTCCCGAGCGACTCGCCGGGCGGCACCATCGGCATCACATTTTCCTCCCGGTCGATGATGAAGTCGATGAAGACCGGTTTCGGCGAAGCGATGGCCTGCTCGAGTGCCGGTCTTACTTCCGCGGGCTTGGTGACCCGGATGCCCTCGGCGCCGTATGCCTCCGCCACCCGGACAAAGTCGGGGCTGTAAAGCTCGGTATAGGAGTAGCGCCGCCGGAAAAAGAGCTCCTGCCACTGGCGCACCATCCCGAGGAAACCATTGTTCATGATCGCCACGTTAACCGGCAGGTCGTAACTCACCGCCGTCGCCAGCTCCTGAATATTCATCTGGATCGAGCCGTCCCCGGCGATATCGAAAACAACCTCTTCCGGACAGGCCACCTGCACCCCGATAGCCGCCGGGAAACCAAAGCCCATCGTCCCAAGGCCGCCCGAGGAGATAAAGGAACGGGGCCTGGTGAAGGTATAAAACTGGGCCGCCCATATCTGGTTCTGCCCCACCTCAGTGGTGATGCGGGCCTCACCTTGGGTTAGGTGATAGAGTTCCCGGATGATAAACTGCGGCTTGAGGCCGTCCTCCTGGTAGGAGAGCGGGTATTCCTTCCGCCACCGGTCGATCTTTTCGAGCCAAGCCGGATGGGAAGCACCCTGAAGCACTTTCAGGAGCGCCTGGAGCACCCGCCGCACGTCGCCGATCACCGCCACGTCCACCCGGACGTTTTTCCCTATCTCCGCCGGGTCAACGTCGATGTGAATAATCTTTGCCTCCGGCGCAAAGGTCTCCACCTTTCCCGTAACCCGGTCGCCAAAGCGCGCACCGATGGCAATGAGCAGGTCGCATTCGCAAACGGCGTAGTTCGCGTAGCGCGTGCCGTGCATCCCAAGCATTCCGAGCGAAAGCGGGTGATTGCCGGGAAAACCGCCGATACCCATCAGCGTCGTCGTTACCGGCGCCATTATCAGTTCCGCTAACCGGCGCAGCTCTTCGCTCGCCCCGGAACTCACCACCCCACCGCCCGCGCAGATCACGGGGCGCTCGGCGGTCACGATGAGGCGCGCCGCCGCGAGCACCTGCTCTGGATCCGGGTCGACCACCGGCCGGTAGCCTGGTAGCTCTACCGGACCCGGTTCGACGTAGTCGCACTGGGCACCGGAGACGTCGCGCGGGATATCGACGAGTACCGGTCCCGGACGACCGGTAGTGGCGATATAAAAGGCCTCCTTAACTGTGCGGGCAAGCTCCCGGACATCTTTCACCAGGTAGTTATGCTTGGTAATCGGTAGGGTTATTCCGGTAATGTCCGTCTCCTGAAAGGAATCGCGCCCGATAAGCGGCGTAGGTACCTGTCCGGTGAAAGCCACTAACGGGCTCGAATCCATAAACGCCGTGGCGATCCCTGTCACCAGGTTTGTTGCTCCCGGTCCCGAGGTGGCGATGCAAACTCCGGGACGGCCGGTAGCCCTGGCGTAACCATCGGCAGCGTGTGCCGCCGCCTGCTCATGACGGGTCAGGATGTGTTGGATATCTGCGTCGTAAAGGGCGTCGTAAATCGGTAGCACCGCCCCCCCAGGGTAACCGAAGATCGTATCTACGCCCTCTTTTTTCAGCGACTCAACCAAAATCTCTCCGCCGGTTAGCCTCAAAAAGTCCACCTCCGTCCGTCAAATAAGCCTGAATTTTACGGCTGCCCGCAACCCGGGGCGAACACCGCACCACTGCTCGCCGACGAAACCTGCCTGGCGTAACGCCCCAGGTACCCGTGCGTGATTTTCGGCGCGAAGGGCGGCAGGGTCGCCAGCCGCGCTGCTATCTCCCTTTCCTCAAGCAGTACCGTGAGCCGCCGGGCCGGGATGTCAATCTCAATCATATCCCCATCCCGCAAGGCGGCAATCGGACCGCGGGCCGCCGCCTCGGGAGAGACATGGCCGATCGAGGCCCCACGGGTAGCCCCCGAAAAGCGCCCGTCTGTCACCAGCGCTACGTCCTTGTCCCTTCCCAACCCCGCCAGGGTTGCGGTCGGGGTGAGCATCTCGCGCATCCCGGGCCCGCCGCGCGGCCCCTCGTAACGGATCACAATAACGTCGCCGCTTTGGAAGTTTCCGTTCATGATCGCGCTAACCGCTTCTTCCTCGCTATCGAAGACGCGCGCCGGCCCCCGGTGGCGCAACATTTCCAGGGCCACCGCTGATTGTTTTACCACCGCGCCTTCCGGCGCCAGGTTGCCAAAAAGGATCGCCAGCCCCCCGGTAGCGCTGTAGGGGTCATCTACGGGGCGGATCACCTCCGGGCGCCGTACCGTCCGGCCTTTTACATTCTCTTTAACCGGCTTTCCCGTAACCGTTAAGGTTTCGCCGTCAATCAGCCCCGCCGCAAGCAGGAGATTCATCACCGCCGGGATGCCTCCCGCCTCGTCCAGATCCTGGAGGTGAAAGGGACCCGCCGGGCTCAAACGACACAGATTCGGGGTTTTCTCACTCAGCTCGTTGATCGCCCGCAAATCGAGCTTTACCCCGGCCTCGTGCGCTATCGCCGTAAGGTGAAGGATGGTGTTGGTGGAGCAGCCGAGCGCCATATCCACCGTCAACGCATTCTGGAAGGCCGCCGGCGTCAGGATCCGGTCGGGAGTCAGGTTCTCCCGGACAAGCTCCACCACCCGCATCCCGGAAAGCTTCGCCAGTCGCCGCCGGGCTGCGGTTACCGCGAGGATCGTCCCGTTACCCGGCAACGCCATCCCGAGTGCCTCCGTCAGGCAGTTCATCGAGTTGGCGGTAAACATGCCCGCACAGGAACCACAGCCCGGGCAGGCCACTTCCTCGAGCTCCGCCAACTCCTCCAGCGCCATCCGCCCCGCTTTTACCTGCCCCACGGCCTCAAAAACGTTACTCAAAGATACGTCGCGGCCCCGGAAGCGCCCGGCCTGCATCGGTCCACCGCTCACCACGATTGCCGGGATGTTCAACCGGGCAGCGGCCATCAGCATCCCGGGTACGATCTTGTCGCACGCCGTCACTAACACCAGCCCGTCAAAGGCGTGGGCCTCCACCATCGCCTCGATGCTGTCGGCGATAAGCTCCCGCGAGGCCAGGGAGTACTTCATTCCCCTGTGGTTCATCGCGATGCCGTCACAAATGCCGATGGTCGGAAACTCGACCGGCACTCCGCCGGCCATACGCACCCCCGCCTTCACCGCCTCGGTAATCTCCCGCAGGTGGATATGGCCCGGGATGATTTCGTTGAAGGAGTTTACCACCCCGATGAGCGGCCCACCAAGCTCCCGGTCAGTGAAACCGAGGGCCCTGAAAAGCGAGCGGTGCGGCGCTTTTTCCAGTCCTTCCCTCACGATATCGCTCCGCAAAATCATACCTCCTCATATCCGTTCCTCTTCCGGCAGCACCCGCAGGCTATAAGAGCCCGGAGCACCGGAGCTTATTCGGGGTAAATCGCCGGCCCGTCAACCTTCGTTAATTCCCGGAAGGCGTGAATCAACTCCCAGGTCACCGCCCCGGGCCGCCCGTCGCCGATGGGGCGGCCGTCAACCTTGACCACCGGGATGATCTCCGCCGCCGTTCCGGTAAGGAAGCACTCGTCGGCAATGAAAATATCGTGGCGGGTAAAGGTCTTCTCAAAAACCGCCATCCCTTTTTCCCGCGCCAGCGCCATTACGGTGTTGCGCGTTATCCCCTCAAGGATGCCGAGGTGGGACGGCGGCGTGATGAGCTTACCATTTTTTACAATGAAAATGTTATCCCCAGTAGCCTCGGCCACATAGCCGTCACTGGTAAGCATAATTGCCTCCTGGACACCGTAAAGCCCCGCCTCGATCTTGGCTAAGATGTTATTCAAGTAGTTCAGTGATTTGATGCGCGGGTTCAGCGCCTCCGGTACGTTCCGCCGCGTCGGCACCGTGATCACTTCCAGCCCTTTCTCGTAAAACTCCGGCGGGTAGAGCTGAATGGTGGCCGCGATACAGAAAACCGTCGGGCGCGGGCACTTTTTGGGATCTATCCCCAGGTCCCCCCGCCCCCGGGTGACCACGAGACGAATATACCCGTCCCGGATGTTGTTCCGGCGGCAGGTTTCGAGAACCACTTCCTGCATCTCTTCCCGCGAAAGGGGAATCTCAAGAAGGATCGACTTGGCCGATTCGTAAAGCCTGTCGATATGCTCCTTGAGCTTGAAAACCCGGCCGTGGTAAGCCCTGATGCCTTCAAAAACGCCGTCCCCGTAAAGGAGACCGTGATCGAAAACCGAAACCGCCGCTTTTTCCTCCGGAAGATACTCCCCATCCAGATAGATCGTAAGCCCCATCTTACCGCCTCCACGCCAAAAATTTAAACCAAAGCCTCCCGCCCCTTGTCCAGCCCGGACGTGACGCTGGCCAGGGACGAGAGGCTAACCCCCGCGGTACCACCCCGATTGCCGCCACCTCGCAGTGAAACGGCCCCTTGGTGTGTGCTCAAGAGCACACGGTTTTGGTAACGGGAAACCAACCCGGCAAAGACTACTCGGACAAAACCTTTCGCCTTCCGGCTCCGGGGTGATGGGAAAACCGCCGCTTTGCACCGGTTTTCACCCTGCCCGGCTCGCTGTCGCAAAGCCCTGCGGTTCCGGTCCCCTTCCTTGCCTTTGACCACTATAATTTCCCCAAAGTATACAAAAACAACAGCGGCGTGTCAAGTAGGCAAAACCGGTGACCGCGTCAAGCGATAGTGGGCAGTTTTTTCTACCAGGTCCTGTCCCGAAGGCAGCACCCAAATTGAACCAATGTGTA
>NZ_JBRAIN010000005.1:0-29654 GCF_052743955.1 Thermodesulfitimonas sp. | reverse complement strand
GAACGGGGATGCGGATGGTCCGTGCCTGGTCCGCAATCGCCCGGGTAATCGCCTGCCGGATCCACCAGGTGGCGTAAGTGCTAAACTTATAACCCTTGCGGTAATCAAATTTCTCCACCGCCTTGATCAAGCCCAGGTTTCCTTCCTGGATTAGATCAAGGAAAAGCATCCCCCGGCCGACATATCGCTTGGCAATGCTAACAACCAACCGGAGATTGGCTTCAATCAGCCGGCGCTTTGCGGCCTCATCGCCCTGCTCCATCCTCTTGGCGAGCTCCACTTCTTCCTCCGGCGTTAAAAGGGGAATGCGCCCGATTTCTTTCAGGTACATCCGCACCGGGTCGTCGATTTCTACGCCTTCAGGTATGGTGAGGTCGGTGTCTAGCGGTGGAGGTTCGGGCGTCCCCTCGGTAGGCTCGAGATCCTGCGCTTCGGGAACAACGTCTATGCCCATGGTGGCGAGACGCTCGTAAATATCCTCGATCTGCTCGGAAGTAAGGTCTACCCCCTGAAGGCTATCCATAATCTCGCTGTAGGTAAGACTACCGCGCTTTTTACCCTTTTCGATCAGTCCTTCGATTTCTCCGTATTGAAGCTCATCTTCCATTTCCGCAACCCTCCTTTCTATCCCTGAGTAGTTCAGCAAGCTGACGTAAAATCTCCTGCACGCGGCCTTCATCCCCTGCCTTTTCGGCCATCTGTAAGGAAAGCAGGAGCTCCTGACGTTTTTCGCGCTGCCTTTTCTCGCGCAAGATACCGATCAAGTCTTCTACCAGAGCTGCCGAAACCTCGGGAAGATCCAGGGCTAGAAGGGCAGCTACAGTTGCCTTGTCATCTTCGGCCAGACGGCTGAAGAGTAAAGGCGTCGGTAGCTCACCGCTAGGAGCAACTTCCTGCAGGGTTAGGTAAAGCCGCCGGTATTTTTCATCCGCGAAGATCTCCCATCCTCCAGCCGCTTCTACTTGCTGGGTGAAGCTAGGTTTTTCAATCAAGGCCCGCAAGAGCGAGGCTTCGGCCCGCTGACGTGCGTCCGGCGTGTACTCTATTTTATGTTTATTTTTTACACTTTTTCGCGGATTTAGCCAGTCTTTTTGCCCTTTTTCTAAAAACCGGTCAAGTTCACCCCGCACGGTTTCCCAGCTAAGACCGGTAAGCTGGGCTACTGTCCGGATGCCTTCCTCGATCTCCGGTGCCGTTTTAAGCCAAGCGAGGTTCGGGAGGAGTTCGCGCAGCACGGCCATCTTGGCTGCAGCTGTCTCTATCCCTTTCTCGCGGGCTAAATGGATTCCTTTGTACTCGAGAAGAGGAAGGGCCTGGGTTATGAGCTTCTCCCAGGCATCCTGACCGGCTTGCCTTATAAATTCGTCCGGGTCTTTGCCCTGGGGTACCCGGGCTACCTTCACCTCAAAGCCCGCTTCCTGGAGAAGGTCAAGACCCCGGAGGGTGGCTGCCGCTCCCGCCGTATCGCTATCATAGGCGATGACCGCTGTTCCCGTGTAGCGAAGAAGCAGCCGCGCCTGTTCCCGGGTGAGGCTCGTCCCCAAACTGGCCACCACGTTAGTAAAGCCAAACTGATGGGCGGTGATCGCGTCAAGGTAACCCTCAACAATGACCACAAAACCCTTTTCGCGGATGGCGTCCCGCGCCTGGTAAAGGGCGTACAGCAGCTCCCGCTTGTTGAAAAAAGGGGTCTGCGGTGAGTTGAGGTACTTGGGCTCAGTTGCGTTGTCAAGCGCACGTCCGCCAAAACCTACAACCCGGCCGCGAGCGTCGTGGATGGGGAAGATCAACCGTCCGCGGAAACGATCAACTACCGCACCGGTATCCTTGCGGAGCGCTATTCCATACCGGATGGCCTCTTCGCCGCTTACCCCCTGGCGCCGCAGGAAGCCGAGAAGGGCATCTCCGGAAGCAGGGGCGAAACCAAATTCAAATCTGGAGGCTACCGTCAAAGGTACGCCTCTTTTTTCAAGGTACTCTCGCGCCGGCGTCCCGTCTTTTTCTTGGAGCTGGCGGGCGTAATAGCTGGCGACAAGCCTGTTTAGCTCCCAAAAAGCTTCCTGTTCGCGGCGCCGTTTTTCGGCTTCTGGGTCGAGCGCCGTGGCAGGAAGTTTCAGCCCTGCGCGGTCAGCCAGCCGGCGGAGCGCTTCCGGGAAAGAGAGATTTTCCCGCAAGATAAGAAACTTTAGGGCGTCTCCCCCGGTCCCGCAACCAAAGCAGTAGAAAAATTGTTTGTCGGGCGATACCGTAAACGAGGGGGCCCGCTCCTGGTGAAACGGGCAAAGGCCAACGTAACGCTGACCTCTTTTCACCAGACGGACGTATTCACCAATTAAAGCTACAATATCCGTCCGACTTAGAACCTCTTCGATAAATTCACCCGGAACGGAGCCGCGCAATCTTACCACCACCAAATGCGGGGCGGCCACTCGAATATATATTCGTTACCCGGTCAGAATTTCCTCCCCTAAAGCGACAATTTTTAAAATACCGGAAAACCGCGCGGGATAAAAAGTCGCTCGAACTGTGCCACTGCGTAGCGATCCGTCATCCCTGCGATATAATCACAAACCACTCGTTCGCGTCCAAATTCCTCGATGCGCTCGCGGTATTCCGGGGGAAGGACATCCGGATTAGCTACCAGGTACTGAAAAAGATACTGAACAACGTGCCGCGCTTTGGCTTCCTCCCGCTTGGCTTCTGAGCCGGTATAGACCCGCTCGAAAAGAAAGGCGCGCAACTTATCCATGGCGTGCTGTACCTCCGGCCCCATCTTTATCTCCGGCTGGTTCCAGCTGGCCTTGATCAGGTCAAGAACCATTGTGTTGATGCGCTCGCGGTGCTGAAAACCTAGAATTGTCAAGCAGTCGCGCGGCAGGTCGGTTTCGGTAAGTATACCGCCGCGGAGCGCGTCGTCGATATCGTGGTTTATGTAGGCGATACGGTCGGCTATTTTTACCACCTGGCCTTCCAGGGTCGCCGGGGTCTTGGGGCCGGTATGGTTTAAGATCCCGTCCCGTACCTCGAAAGTCAGGTTAAGCCCGCCGCCCCCCTCAAGGATATCCACCACGCGGAGGCTCTGTTCGTTATGCTTAAATCCGGGAAATACTTCGGCCAGAGCATCTTCCCCGGTGTGGCCGAAGGGGGTGTGGCCGAGGTCGTGCCCGAGGGCGATGGCTTCGGTCAGATCCTCATTTAACCGCAGGGCGCGGGCGATGGTTCGGGCGATCTGGGCGACCTCCAGGGTATGGGTGAGACGCGTCCGGTAATGGTCTCCTTCAGGAATAATGAAAACCTGCGTCTTGTGTTTGAGGCGCCGGAAGCTCTTGCTATGAATGATCCGGTCCCGGTCCCGCTGAAAGGCGGTGCGGATGGTGCACGGTTCTTCGGGTATCTTTCGTCCCTTCGTGGCGCGGCTTCGGCATGCGTAGGGCGAAAGGATGCGCTCTTCGAGCTCTTCCGTATATTCGCGCAGCCGCACGTTCTCAACCTCCGTGAAACCGAATTACTTTAGTTTAACTAGATAAAAAGCCCGGTCAAGAGCTGCCGGGCTACGCAAACTAAGCCGGTGAAGATGCTTCACCGCCTACGAAGGTGTTGCGTGGCCCAGGCCACCTCCGCAACGCGCTGCCCTAAGATTCTCGCCCGCTCGAAGCCATCATCTTCCTCCCCGTACCGGATGCAGGCACCGAGGTGTCCGGGGTCAGCATCGTAGTGACCGTCGCCCACGACGGTCATGCCGTGGCAGAGCATCATTGCGGCTAGGATTTCCAGAGTCGGTTCCTGCCCTCCGAACCGGGAGCCGCCGCAGACTACGCCGGCGCCTACCACGTTGAGGAGCATTTTTTCTTTCCTGAGCTTCCGGGTTTTGTCCCAGAATGCCTTGAGGGGAGCAGATACCGTGCCGAAATAGACCGGGCTTCCGAGAAGGAGCCCGTCTGCCCGGCACAGGAGGTTAAAAAACTCTGCTAGGCGAGTATCTTTATAGCACTCACCCGAGCAGGACGAGGAGCAATGAAGGCAAAAGGGGAACTTTTGACCCTTTAACCCCTCGACCGCGTGTAGCAGGAGTGTTTGGGCGCCTGCTGCTGCGGCTGCAGCAAGCGCCGTTTGCAAAAGCCGGGCGGTGCCCCCGTCGGGGCGGGGACTTCCATTAAGGCCGATAATCAACATTGATTTCGGGTTGCCTCCTTTTCCTTTTGAAAATTATACGTTGCCGGGTTTCCGGGTTTAACCGGAAGCGCAACCAAAATCAATATGGCCGACAGGTGTGTAAACCGGCCCGCTAGGTTTGAGCTCGCTGGCGATCAACTCAATACCGCTAACCTCAACCTTACCGAGTTCCACGTCCCCTATCTCGCCCATCGCCTGCCGTAGCAGCGCGCCATTCGCGCCGGTGCGGAAGCGTCCGAGCGTTACGTGGGGCAAAAACCGCTTGGTGTCAGGTGGCAGGCCAAGGGAGCGGACCACTTCCTCCACGAGGCGGTACAGATGGAGTAGAGAGGCGGTTTCCTCGACCCCTACCCAGAGGACGCGCGGCGCTTTCGAGGAAGGGAAAACGCCAACCCGCCGCAGGAAGAGGGGGAAGGCGCTAATTTCGGCCAGGCGTCCTTTTGTGGTTAGTAGAAGCGGCTCGACCAGGGCCTTATCCGTCGCCCCGATAAAGCGAATGGTGAGGTGCAGGTTCTCGGTTTCAACCCACTTGACGTTGAGCGGCAGTTTCCGGAAGACCGCCTGCACGCCGGCGATTTTGCCCCGGATTTCTTCCGGGAGAGTAACGGCCCAGAAGAGACGTAGAGTATCCATAAAAATCTATTTACCCCCGTAAATAGAATAAACAAGGGGTTGCCAGCGGGCAACCCCCGCTTTTGCGCCGCGTCGTGGCGTTATTTCTTTTGGCGCAGCGCCTCGAGGATGATTTTCTGCTCAACACAGGCCACCAGCCGCCGCGTGTTGGCTACAGTATCCGGGTTTACGCTGATGCTGTCGATGCCGTTGCGGACAAGGAATTCAGTTAGTTCGGGATAAACCGAAGGCCCCTGGCCGCAGATCGAAACGGTCTTCCCGTGCCGGTGCGCGACTTCAATCAGGTGGCTGATCGCCCGGGTGACTGCCGGGTTCCGTTCGTCGAAGTAACCCATACTGTCGAGGACGCCCGAATCCCGGTCGGCGCCGAGGATGAGCTGTGTGAGGTCGTTGGACCCGATACTGAACCCGTCGACCAGGGGACTGAACTCGTCGGCGAGGAAGATAACGGCCGGGACCTCCGCCATAATCCAGACCTTGAAGTTTAGGTTAGGGGAGAGGCCTTCGTCGGCCATAATACCGAGGACCCGCTTAACCTCCCAGGTTGTCCGCACGAAGGGCAGCATCGCCCACACGTTGTGCAGGCCAAATTCCTCCCGCACTTTACGCATGGCGCGGCACTCGAGCCTAAAGCCGGCTTCGTACTCCGGAGAAATGTACCGGGAAACGCCCCGCCAGCCGATCATCGGATTGTTTTCTACCGGCTCGACCTCTTCTCCTCCTTTAAGGCCCCGAAACTCGTTGGTCCGGAAGTCGCTAAAGCGAACCACCACTGGCCGGGGGTAGATCGCCTGGGCAACCTTGGCGATGCCCTCCGCCAGACGCTCGATAAAGAAGTCGCCCTGGCCCGTGCGCAGGAGGTAGATCGGGTGGGCGCCGATGTGGTCGGTAAAGATGAATTCGGTCCGCATGAGCCCGATGCCGTCGAAAGGCAGGTCCTTGTAGCGAGCGATGGCTTCAGGTTCTCCTAAGTTCATGTAGATCTTGGTACCGGTGACCGGGGCGATTTCCCGCCAGAGGGCGCCCTGCACCACCGCACCTCCGGCCTGGGGTGCGGCCGGTGCTTTATCTTCCATAGTCACCCGTCCCTCGTAAACGACACCCCGGGAGGCGTCAACCGTCACCTCCATGCCCTCTGCAAGCATCTCCGTAGCGTTCCTGGTCCCGACGATGCAGGGGATGCCTAATTCCCGGGAAACGATAGCGGCGTGGCAGGTCCGGCCTCCCTCGTCGGTTACGATCGCCGCTGCGCGTTTCATTGCGGGGACCATATCCGGGTTGGTCATAACCGTTACCAGCACTGTTCCTTCTTGGACGCGGGTAATGTCGTTGAAATTTTTCACCAGGACGACTTTACCGGTGGCCATCCCGGGAGAAGCGGCCATTCCCTTGACGAGAACCTTCGCTTCCGTCACCTTGGTTGTTTCCCTAGGTGCCGTTGGCGGTTTTTCCTTGTCTAGCGTGGTAATGGGCCGGGACTGCAAGATGTAAAAAGCCCCATTTTCGTAGCCCCATTCGATATCCTGCGGCGAGCCGTAATGGGTCTCCACTTTAACCAGCATGTCGGCCAGGGTGAGGATCTCCGCGTCGGTCAGGCACTGCTTTTCGACGTACTCACGACCCAGATGCTTCGCTACCTCGACCTCGATTGTCCCGCCGGCGGCGTTCGGGTCGGCGACGATCATCACGGTCTTGGCCGCCACCACCTTGTTAACGATCCGGCGCGGCGATTTTTCCACGATGTACTCGTCAGGGGTTACTTTCCCGGCGACGATCGCTTCACCAAGCCCCCAGCTGGCGTTGATCATCATCTCCTGCCTGTTGCCGCTGACCGGGTTGGCGGTAAAAGCGACGCCCGACCGTTCGGACTGAATCATCTTCTGGACCACCGCGCTTAAGTAAACGGTGCTGTGGTCAAAACCCTGCGCCTGCCGGTAGGCGGTCGCGCGGGCCGTCCAGAGAGAAGCCCAGCAGCGCCGGACGTGTTCAATTACGTCTTCTGTGCCTACCACGTTGAGGTAGGTATCCTGTTGCCCAGCGAAGGAGGCTTCGGGAAGGTCCTCGGCGGTAGCGGAGCTGCGGACGGCCACTTTAGCCGGCGTGCCGCCGCCGAGTTCTGCGTAGGCGGCTGTTATCTCTGTCGCAATCTCCGGCGGGACCGGGGTGTTGCGAATGAGATCCCGGATCCGGGCGGTATTTTCCATGAGTTGCTCCAGGTTGTTCACATCGGTTTGCCTGACGATTTCCGTGATTTTGGGGGCCAGGCCTGTCTTTTCGATAAAGTACTTATAGGCCTCGGCGGTTACGCAAAATCCGGGGGGCACCGGGATGCCGGCCTGAGTCATTTCCCCCAGGTTGGCGCCCTTGCCGCCGACGAGTCCCACATCCCCTTTACCGAGTTCCTTGAACCACCTGATAAATCTTAGAGCCATTTTTTCACTCTCCTTGTATCAGCCAATTAGGACCGGGCGCATCACGCTACCGTCGCCCGCGGTAATAGATTTCCAGGACCTTGCTTGCCGTTTCTTCAACCGCTTTGCCCGTCACATCAATGACGGCGCAACCGATCCGACGCATCACCTCCTCGGCGTAGGCCAATTCTTTTTCGACCCGCTCCTGACTCGCGTATTCGGCCTCGGCGGGTACCCCGAGGGTTTTTAATCTTTCCCGCCGGATGGCTACAAGGTAGTTTTGCTGGATGGTCAGTCCGACAACCCGGTTGAACGGGAGCGAGAAGACTTCCGGGGGGACCGGGACCTCCGGAACGAGTGGGATGTTGGCCGCTTTAATGCGCTTGTGAGCGAGATACATGCAGAGCGGTGTTTTGCCCGTGCGGGAAACGCCCAGCACGACGATATCGGCTTCAGTGATGCCGCGCGGGTCTTTGCCGTCGTCGTACTTGACGGCGAATTCGATCGCTTCTACGCGGCGGAAGTACTTTTCGTCGACTTTCCGCATGAGCCCCGGTTCGAAACGCGGCTTGCGCCCCGTAACCTGCTCCAGCGCCTCCAGCACTGGCCCCAGGATGTCCACTGCGGGCAGGCCGTGGCGGTGTGCTTCTCTTACGAGCATCTCGCGCAGGTGGGGCATTACCAGGGTGAAGATGATGATTCCCGTATCGCGCGCAGCCTGCGCCACGATTTCGGGAATCTCTTCCGGGTGGGTGACGTAGGGCACTCTGTGAATCTCGGCGTTTCCGGAGTCAAACTGACTGGCTGCCGCCCGGCCCACAAGCTCGGCCGTTTCCCCGACGGAGTCGGAGATGATGTAGATTACCGGGCGCCTGCCGGTATGCAGGGGTGGCAAGGCTTCTCTACCGCCTTTCTCCTATTTCTACAAAGAGTCGGGCCACTGTTGTTTTGCTAAACCGGCCCACTACACGCAGTTCGTTTTTGTTTTCGGCAACAGGCTCGACCACCGGAAGGGTGTCCACCTCGTGGAGCACCAATTTCCGGGCGGCCTCCCACGCAGGCTCCTCGGGTGAAGTGGTGATGACGTTCGGCATGCGGGTCATGATGACGCCTACTGGTAGATTGCGGATATCTCCGGCGCCGAAAGCGATTTTGAGGAGGTCCTTCCGCGAAACCACCCCCTCCAGGATTCCTCCTTCGCGGGCTACGAAAAGGGTACCCACGTCCTCCAGGAAAAGGGTGATGATCGCGTCGTGAATCGAGGTTGCTTCGCCAACTACCACTGGCCGGGACTGTAGTTCACCAACCTTGAAGCGGCGAATTTTGGCCGCTACTACTTCGGGCGGCGACTTGCCGCTGTAATAATAACCCACCCGCGGCCGCGCCTCAATGAGCCCCGCCATGGTAAGAATGGCAAGATCGGAGCGCAGGGTGGCCCGGGTGAGCTTTAAGCGGTCGGCAATCTGTTCGCTGGTTATCGGTCCTTCGGATTTTACGATTCCCAGGATGGTTTGCTGCCGCTGGGTCAGCTCCAGGAGAACCACCTCTTTCCCGAAAACAGCAAACCAGCAACACTAGGGGTCAGCCCAAATATACGTGCCGGCACGCCCTTTTATGACGTATTAATTCTGCCCGAGACGGAAAAAATACACACTATTTCTAATACTCTGCTATACTGTTTTTTCCTGCTGGTGGTCGGCACTTTTTAAATGGAAATCTTCGCCAGGTCTGCTATTCCCCGGACGAGATCGGCTACGGCGCGCAGCAACGCTAGCCGGTTTTCCCGCAGCACGGGGTTTTCGTCCATCACCAGTACGGCATCGAAAAAGGTATCTACTGGTGGCCGTAACGTGCAGAGCTCTTCCAGGGCGGCGCGGTAGTCGTGGGTGGCGAGCTTGGGTTTAACCTTTTCCCGGAGGGCCTGAACCGCCGCGTAAAGCTCCTTTTCTGCGGGGTCGGTAAAGTGGGCGGGATCAGGCTCGCGTGCGGGCGCCGTCCGCGATAGGTTGGCCGCGCGCGTATAGGCCGTATAGAGATCTCCGAAGCGGCGGTCACGGCGGAAGTCATGCAGGGCTGCCGCTCTAAGGTAGGCGGCGTAGAGGTCATCTATGCCGGTGGCCAGGACCGCCTCGACAACCTCGGGTGTAGTGCCCCGCTCGGCAAAGATGCCGCGGAGTCGTTGTTTAAAGAAGTCGACGAGTTCCGCGAAAACTTGAGCGGGTCCGTTTTTAAGCTTCCCGCCGTATTCTTGGTAGGCAAGGTCGACCATGGCGCGGAAGGAGAGGTGCAGCTTTCCCGCAATGATGATCTGGCAGATACCGAGCGCCTGCCGCCGCAGGGCGTAGGGGTCCTGAGACCCGGTAGGGATAAGGCCGAGGCCAAAGCAGCCCACCAGGTTATCCAGCTTATCTGCGATGCTGAGGAGACGCCCGGGGAGAGTCTCTGGCAGGGAATCGCCGGCGAAGCGCGGGAGGTACTGTTCGTAAAGCGCTACCGCTACCGCTTCGGGCTCGCCGTTTTTGCGGGCGTATTCCTGCCCCATAACTCCCTGAAGCTCGGGGAACTCGTAAACCATACTGGTGAGAAGGTCGGCCTTGGCAAGGTAAGCGGCCCGGAGGAGGGCGACCCGGTCATCATGGTCGAGCCCAGTCGCATCGGCCAGGTAAGTGGTCAGGGCGCGGAGCCGTTCCGTTTTGTCGTAGAGGGTGCCTAGCTCCTCCTGATAGACGACCTTTTTCAGCCCTGCGACCCGGTCGGCAAGCGGGGTGGCGAGGTCCTCGCGGTAGAAAAAAGCGGCGTCGGCGAGACGCGCCCGGAGTACCTGTTCGTTGCCGCGCCTGATGGTCGCCGTGTGTTCCGGCGCGCTGTTATGCACGGCGATGAAACGGGGGAGAAGGCGCCCGTCCCGGTCACAGACGGGGAAGAAACGCTGGTGCTCCCGCATTATTGTTACGAGCACCGCCCGCGGTAGCTCCAGATACTTTTCCGGGAAGGTACCGCAAAAGGCGGTGGGGTGCTCCACCAGGTTGACGACCTCTTCGAGGAGTTCGGCGTCGGGCGGCACTACGCCTCCTTCGGCTGCGGCCAGCCGTTCTATCTGTTCGCTGATCAGCCGCTGCCGCACAGCGGGGTCGACGATCACGCGGGCGGCAGCCATACGATCAAAGTATACTGCGGGATTTGCTATTTCCACCGGGCCGGCGCTTAAGAAACGGTGCCCCTGGGAGGTGCGCCCGGACTCCAGACCGTCGAGGAAAAACGTCACCACCGTGTCGCCGTAAAGGGCCACCAGCCACCTGATCGGGCGCACGAAGCGAAGTTCCTTGTCGCCCCAGCGCATCGGTTTCTGGAAGCTAAGGCTCCTGATGAGGCGGGGGCATAGCTCCGCCAGGACTACTGTTGCTTCGCGTCCCGGTTTTTCCTTGACGGCGAAGAGGTACGCGGTCTTGCCGACCTCTCGCACCACGAGCTTTTCCACCGGAACATCCTGGCTGCGGGCGAAGCCGAGAGCAGCTTTCGTCGGCTGGCCAGAAGCGTCGTAGGCGGTGCTTAAAGGGGGGCCCTTTATTTCCTCCACCGTCGTTTCTTGTTTGCTGGCGACTTGTTCTATGAGAAGAACAAGGCGCCTGGGCGTGCCGTAGCTACGGACCGGCCCGTGGGGCAGACGCGCCTCGGCGAAAAGAGAAACCGCTTTTTCCCGCAGCTCGACCAACGTGCCGGGTAGAAAGCGGGCCGGTATTTCTTCGGTGCCGATTTCGAGTAAAAAGTCCTGCATCAGGATTTCCCCCTCTTCAGGAGCGGGTAGCCCATGGCCTCCCGCTGGCTAAGGTAGGCTCGCGCGCAGGCCCTGGCCAGGGCGCGGATCCGGTGGATGAACGCGGTGCGTTCGGTCATGCTGATCGCTCCCCGCGCGTCGAGCAGGTTGAAGGTGTGGGAACACTTCAGCACGTAATCGTAAGCCGGAAGCACGAGCTGCGCCTCCAGGACGCGCCGCGCTTCTTTTTCAAAGGCTTCAAGGCTGGCGAAGAGAAAGTCGGTATCCGCGACTTCGAAATTATACCGGGAGTGCTCCACTTCGCCCCGGTGGTGGATGTCGCCGTAGGTAATTCCGTCGGTCCAGACGATATCGAAAACGCTTTCCACACCTTGGAGGAAGATGGCGATGCGCTCGAGCCCGTAGGTTATCTCTGCCGAAACGGGGTGGAGGTCATAGCCGCCGCACTGCTGGAAATAGGTGAACTGCGTTATCTCCATCCCGTCAAGCCACACCTCCCAGCCAAGCCCCCAGGCACCAAGGGTAGGCGATTCCCAGTTGTCTTCGACGAAGCGGATGTCGTGCTGCAGCGGGTCTATGCCTAAAGAGCGGAGGCTGGCGAGGTAAACCTCGATCACGTCGTCGGGCGAAGGCTTGAGGATCACCTGGTATTGGTAGTAATGCTGAAGGCGGTTAGGGTTTTCACCGTACCGACCGTCGGTTGGCCGCCGCGAAGGCTCAACGTAGGCGACCCGCCACGGTTCGGGGCCGAGAACCCGGAAGAAGGTGGCCGGGTTCATTGTTCCCGCCCCTTTTTCAATATCGTAGGGCTGCTGGATGATACAACCCTGCTTTGCCCAGAAGTGGTCAAGCGTTAAGATAAGTTCCTGAAAGTTCACGCCCCGTCCCCCTCAAAGATAAAAGCCCCCGCTTCAAGCGCAGCGGCGGGCGACTTCTGTGTCTGGCAAAAACCTTAGCAAAGAGAGGCTAAAAAGTCAAGCCTTTGTAGAAAAACGCAGCTTTTGCCGGCAGCCGCTATCCTATCCGCTAAGTTGATCGAGAAAAGAGAGCGCCTGGGGCCGGTAACCGAGGTGGAAAGCCACCGTTTCCGCGAGGATGGCGGAGAGCTCCCGTTCGATGACCGGCGCCACTTTCACGGTCAGGACTTGTTCGAGAGGGCCGGCGGCGAGGTGGCGCAGAGCTTTGAGCGTTCCGGGGCTGATTTCGATGGTGCGACCTTCACCTACGCAGGACGGACAGAGCATGCCGCCGGTTTGGGGGCTAAAGGCGCTTCTTTCTCCGGACGGAAGGGTTTGCCGGCACAACGTGCAGACCCCGAGTTCGGGCCCGAAACCGGTCAAAATCAGCAGGCGGAGTTTAAAGGCGCAAGCGAGAAGCATAGCCCTAGCCTTTCCTAAGAGACGTAAGGAGCGGAGCAAAAGTTCGTAAAGTTTCGGGTTGGGCACCTCTTCGCCGGTGAAGGCGTCTACCAACTCGGCAAAATAGGCAGCAACGCCGAAAAGCACCAGATCCTGCTCGATGGCGGGGAAACGTTCCAGGAGCTCTGCCTGATCGATGCGGTGTATCTCTTGCCCGCGGACCAGGTAAAAGCGTGACCGGCAGAAAGGCTGCGCTGCGCCGCGCTTTCGGCTAGTGGGCCGGACACTTCCGTAACTTACCGCCCGGAGCTTGCCGTATTCACGGGAGAAAAGGGTGATAATCCGGTCGGCCTCTTTATGCGGGCGGGATTTGAGGACGACTGCTTCGGCCTGGAAGAATTTCATTTTCGGACCTTAATGTCTTTCAATTTCCTGGATCCGTTCGATAGATAGCGCCTTCCCGGTGGCCGGGTCGAGCGTTACCAGGCAGGCGTTGAACTGGTAAGGGCCGCTCGCTACCTCGAAGCGTCTCGGTAGTTGGGTGAGGTATTTGGAAATGATAGCCTCCTTGCGCACCCCGATGACGCCGTCCCGCGGCCCGGTCATGCCGACGTCCGTAATGTAGGCGGTTCCGCCGGGGAGGATGCGTTCGTCTGCCGTTTGGACGTGGGTATGGGTGCCGAAAAGAGCAGTTACCCTGCCGTCGAGGAACCAGCCGAGCGCGATCTTCTCTGACGTGGCCTCTGCGTGGAAGTCAACGATGATTATCTGGGTCTCCGCTAATAGGGCGGTAGTAATCTCCTCAGCCTTCCGGAAGGGGCAGTCGAGATCGGGCATAAAGGCCCGGCCGCAAAGGTTGACCAGCCCAACTTTATGGTTGCCGACTGTAAATACCCGGTAGCCTGTGCCGGGCGCGCCGGGAGGATAGTTGGCGGGGCGAACGAGCCGCGTTTCTTCGTCAATGTAGCTATAGCTTTCTTTCTTATCCCAGATGTGGTTTCCGCCCGTGAGGAAATCCACCCCGTAGCTGAAAATCTCGGCGGCCGTCTCGCGGGTGATGCCGTTGCCGCCGGCCAGGTTTTCGGCATTGGCGATCACGAGGTCGATTTGTCGGGCTTCGCGGAGGGCGGGCAGGAACTCTTTTACCGCCCGCCGTCCGGGACGGCCGACTACATCACCGATCATTAGGACTCTCATTTCCGGTACGGGTCGTTTATTTTGCATAGTCTACCGCCCTCGTCTCGCGAATTATCACTACCTTAACCTGACCCGGGTACTCGAGCTCGCCTTCGATCTTTTTCGCCACGTCCCGGGCCAGCCGAACCATTGCGGCGTCGTCAACCCGCTCTGGCTTCACCGCCACCCGGATCTCGCGCCCGGCTTGCACAGCGTAAGCCTTCTCTACACCTGGGAAGGAGTTGGCGATCTCCTCAAGCTTGGTGAGGCGCTTGATATAAGCCTCCAGCGTCTCCCGGCGTGCGCCGGGGCGGGCGGCCGAAATGGCATCGGCGGCCTGAACAATCATCGCTTCGAGGGTTTGCGGTTCCTCGTCCCCGTGGTGGGCGGCAATAGCGTGGAGAACCTCTGGATCTTCACCGTACTTCCGCGCCAGTTCGACGCCGATGGCGACGTGGGGACCCTCCATCTCCCGGTCTACCGCCTTGCCGATATCGTGGAGCAAACCGGCCCGTTTGGCGAGCGCCACGTTGGCGCCGAGTTCTGCCGCCATAAAGCCAGCTAAGTAGGTGACCTCGAGCGAGTGGCGGAGAACGTTCTGCCCGTAGCTGGTGCGGAATTTCAAGCGCCCGAGAAGCCTGATGAGTTCTTCGTGGAGCCCCGGAATCCCTGCCTCAAAGGTGGCCTGCTCACCAGCTTCCCAGATCTGGCGCTCTACTTCCTTCTGCGCTTTTTCAACCATCTCTTCGATCCGGGAGGGATGAATGCGCCCGTCGGCGATCAGTCTCTCAAGGGCGATACGGGCAATCTCCCGCCTTACCGGGTCGAAGCTCGAAAGGATCACGGCTTCAGGGGTGTCGTCGATTATCAAGTCCACACCGGTAAGGTTTTCGAAGGCCCTGATGTTACGGCCCTCACGGCCGATAATCCGCCCCTTCATCTCGTCGCTGGGCAGAGGGATGACGGAGACCGTCGTTTCGCTTACCTGATCCACAGCAGTACGCTGGATCGCCAGGGCGATGATCTCTTTGGCGCGGCGCTCGCCTTCCTCCTTGGCTTTAGCCTCGATTTCCCGGATGATACGGGCCGCTTCCTGTTGGGCATCCTTTTCTACTTCCGCCAGGAGCAGTTGCCGGGCTTCCTCAGTTGTTAGGCCCGAAATCCGTTCGAGTTCGGCGACCTGCGCTGCGTGAAGCTTTTCTAGTTCGCTTTTGAGGTTGGCGATTTCGGCTTCTTTCTGGCTCAGCCGCTCCTCTCGCTTCTGAACTGCCTCGAACTTCGCCTCGAGGGCCTCTGTCTTTTGCACGAGGCGCTTTTCCAGTCGCTGGAGTTCTTGGCGCCGCTCCCGGTTTTCCCGTTCCGTTTCGTTTTTTAGTTTAAGGATTTCTTCTTTGGCCTCCAGGACCGCTTCCCGTTTTTTGCTCTCGGCCTCTTTGGCTGCCGCCTCTAAAATCTGGCGGGCGCGCTCTTCCGCCGCGGCAACCTTGGCCTCAGAAACGTAGCGGCGGACGAAGTAACCGCCAGCAAAGGCGATAGCGGTCCCGGCTGCAAATATAACCCACACCGCATCCGGCAAAGACTTCACCCCCATCACTAAATAAATAAAAAGCCGAGTTTAACCTCGGCAGAAAAAAGAAGCGTGTACCTCTTGCAGGGACTCGCAGCTTATTTTAGGGTAAAAACGCTATAATTTCTTTTTCTTAGGAAACAATCCACCCCTTCCCAGGTAGAGGAGCTTTTCTGGGAAGCGTCTATCTTAACAGCCATCACGGCAGAGCCGCTATAGCCTGTTTGAACTGCCTTTCAAGCGGTACACGCGTTCTATTTTCTCCCAGGTCTATTGTATTGTATCGGTTCCTATCGGGCGGTGTCAAGTCTTTCGGGCCGAGCGGGTAGATGTGGTATAGCAAGGGCCATCGGTCCAGGACAAGGGTCTGCTGGTCCCAGGGCTTAATCCTTTAAAGTTGGGCCATCTGCGATGTTAGGGGATACGCGCGGCGGTCGAAGCCAAGGTTATTCAAGAGTTGCGCAACCCATCCGGCGGATGCTCCCTAAAAAATGATAGAAAACCCGGTTATCGAAAAAGAGCTGGGTAACCAGAAATTCCGCCCCCGCGTCCACCTTTTCTTTCAGGTGGCGCCAGTCGAGATCGATCCGGGGCGATTCGATATGTCCTTCCGGGTAAGCGGCGGCGATGCCGAAAACGCCTTTGCTGCGGAAGTGGCGGATAAGGTCCACCGCGTAGGCGAAATCGCCGGCGGTGTAGACGTTTGCTGCTGCCCGCGGCGGGTCGCCGCGAAGGGCGAGGATGTTCTCGACGCCGGCAGCGTGCAGCCGGGATAGGACCTCGTCCCCTTCCTTTACGGTATGCCCCCTGCCGGTCAGGTGGGACGTTACGGTGAAGCCGAAGCCGCTGAGGAGGGAGGCGATTTCAACCGTTGTACCGCGGGTCGTACCGCCTGCCCCGTAAGTGACGCTGATAAACGCCGGCCCCAATTTCTGGAAGTCGGCTGCGAGCCTGGAGACGATCTCTACCCGGTCTTCGGTCCGCGGGGGGAAGATTTCCAAGGAGATCACGGGCCTGTACGCCGCGTAGATTTTGCTGATCCGCATGACTTTTTCTACTTTACATCCTTTGTTTATGCGCCTCACTCGGAGGCGATTTTTTATTATTCTTTCCTCGTAGGGGCCATTCTTAAGACAACATGACGTTTAAACCTTTGTATACGACACTCTATCCCTCTTACCTTCCATTCGGCCGGAAAATATTGACCCTCAAAATGCCAAGTGGTAAATTACGTTACACCTGAGCACTGCAAATTTTTAGGAAACCGTAAAAGGGGAATCCGGAGTTGCAGTCGATAACCGTTACCCTCAACGGGCGTGAAGTACAAGGCCGGCCAGGAATGACCATCCTCGAGCTTGCCGAGCAGGAAGGCATCCGTATCCCGACGCTTTGCTACGAACGCCACCTTACTGCGCCGGGGGCGGCCTGCCCTTCCGTTGGTGCCTGTCGCATCTGCATTGTGGAAAATGAGCAAACGGGGGCCCTTATGACGGCCTGCACCACCTTTATCACCCCGGGCATGGCGATTAGCACCCATTCACCCCGGGTGATCGAGCGGCGCCGGACTATTGTCGAACTGATGCTGGCGAGCCATCCCGACGCCTGCTTGGTTTGTGATAAGGGAAACCGGTGTCAGCTGCGGCAGATTGCGGCGGAGCTGGGGGTGGGCTTAATCGGCCTGCAGCGGATTCCGCAAACCGCCCCTTTAACAGATGCGAACCCTTTTATCAAGAGGGACCTGAGTAAATGTATCCTTTGCGCCAAATGCATCCGGGCGTGTCAGGAGTTAGTTGTGGAGGGGGCGATCGACTACTTCCGGCGCGGATTTGTGGCAAAACCGGCGACTTTTGGCGAGGGGCCCCTCGAGACATCGGAATGCACCTTCTGCGGGACCTGCGTGGCGCTGTGCCCGACCGGGGCGCTGGTCGAAGCCGAGCCGGATTACAGGGGGAGCGTGGCTACCGCCGTCCGGACCACCTGCCCTTATTGCGGTTGCGGGTGCAGCCTCTACTTAGAGGTTAGAGACGGGCGGCTGGTCCGAGCCGTGCCTGACCGGGACGACCCGGTTACCCGAGGGGCGCTCTGCGTCCGGGGAAGCTTCGGTTACGATTTTGTTCACAGTCCGGAACGGTTGACCAGCCCGTTGGTCAATGTAAACGGCTCGTTTGAACCTGTTTCCTGGGAGAGGGCGATTGCGGTTGTTGCGGAGGCGTTTGGGGGGATAAAGGAAAGGTACGGGAGCGACAGCCTCGCCGTTTACGGCTCGGCCAGGTGCACCAACGAGGAAAACTACCTACTGCAGCGGTTTGCACGCACTGTTCTTGGTACCAACAATATCGATAACGGCAGCCGCCTTTATAGGGGGGCGCCGGAAGCCTACGGCCTTTCCGCCCCCACCGGGGCGCTCCGGCATATCGAGGAAGCGGATCTCATCCTGGTTGTGGGCGCTGATCCCACAACGTCGGCACCTCTTGCCGGCTACGCGGTGAAAAGGGCCGTGCGGTGCCGGGAGGCCAAGCTTATCGTGGTCGATCCGCGGGAGACGCGGCTCACCTTTTTCGCGGAGTGCTGGCTGCGGCCCCGACCCGGAACCGATGCCGCATTGTTAAGTGGCCTTACCAAGGTGCTAATCGAAGAGGGCCTAGCAAATTCAGAAGTGGTCGAAAAGGCAGTTACAGGCTTTGCGGCGTTCCGCGACGCCCTTGCTGCTCTCGATATACGCCGGGTGGAAGAGGTTACGGGTGTTTCCGCTACGGAAATCCGCCAAGCGGCGGAACTATACGCTAGCGCCCAGCATCCGGTAATCCTCTATGGTAACGGGCTTAACCAGCAGGTTGGCGGGACGGATGCCGTCCGGGCGCTCGTCAACCTGGCGCAGCTTACGGGCGGCCGGGCTGCCGTTTATGCGCTCCAGCGAGACGCGAACGCGCGTGGTGCTTGCGATATGGGAGCTCTTCCCGATTTCTTACCCGGCTTCCTTCCGGTAGCCGACCAGCAGGTGCGGCGGAGCTTCCGGGATTACTGGGGGCGCCTGCCCGCCACTCCGGGACGTAGCGTGGTAGAGATGCTATGGGGGGCAAAGGAAGGCCAAATCAAGGGAATGTACATCGTTGGCGAAAACCTGCTGGGTGGCTTCCCCGACGCGGCGTTTGTCCGCGAAGCGCTCGCAAGCCTTGATTTTCTAGTGGTTCAGGACCTCTTTCTTACCGAAACGGCTAAGTTGGCGAAGGTGGTGCTGCCGGCAGCCGCCTTTGCCGAGAAAGAAGGAACGCTTACAAGCTTCGACGGACGGCTTAACTGGTTCCACCAGGCGATTACGCCGCCGGGAGAGAGTCTCCCCGACTGGGAGATTATCCTGCGCTTAGCTGCGGCAATGGGTTGCCCATTCCCTTATCGGGATTTGCAAGGGGTCAGGGAAGAGATCGCGAAGTTAGTGCCGGCTTATAGGGGGCTTAGCTTCGTCGAAACGGAGGCGGCCGACGCGGTAGCGGCAACAAGAGAGGGCGCACCGGCACCGGTCTACCGTAAACAACCGGAAATGACGCCGCATTTCTGGCCGGTACAAGCGCCGCAGTTGCCCGGCAACGATCCGGCGTATCCCTTTACCCTTCTTGTGGGCAGCACCCTTTTCCATTTTGGAAGCGGCGCGCGCAGCGCACGGGCTAGGCGGCTCGGGAAGTTTTACCGGGAAGCGGCTGTTTTCATCGGGGAGACCGACGCGGCGCGGCTTGGCCTACGCGGCGGGGAAGAGGTACGGCTTATCGCTCCTGCGGGTGAGGTCGTGGCAACCGTTAAAATCACCGCTACGCTGCCGGAAGGAGTACTTTTTGCCCCGTTTTCACCGGTGCAAGATACCGTAGGCCGGTTATTTGCCTTAGAGCTCGACCCGGAGCGGAAAACGCCCCTTACTAAAATGGTTAAGGTGAGGGTGGAAAGGATCGGTGGCGATGAGCAAAGTTGATCGGTCGCCAGGCGTCAATCTGGAGAGGATCAAGGAGATTATCGCGGCGTGCAAGGTTGAAAGATGGGCCTTGATTCCGGTAATTCAGCGTATTCAAAACGAGTTCGGCTACGTTCCTCCCGAGGCGATTCCTATTGTGGCGAAGAGCATGAAGCTCTTCCCCAGCCAGGTTCAGGGCGTCATCTCTTTTTACGCCCAGTTTTATACGAAGCCGCGCGGTAGGCAGGTGATCAGGGTGTGTCGGGGTACCGCCTGCCACGTGCGCGGGGCAGAAACGTTGTTAAAGATGCTTGAGCAGCGGCTCGGTATCCAAGAAGGGGAAACTACGCCGGATATGGAGTATACCCTGGAAACGGTGGCCTGTGTCGGCGTGTGCACCCTGGCGCCTAACGTGGTCGTGAATGATGCGGTCCACGGTTATATGGATCCTGAGAAGCTGGCGAAATTGCTCGCGAAGGGTGAAGGGTAAATGGGGATACGTACACCGTTTTTGTCTGCGCGGCGACGCCTTGCCTCTTGATGGGTTCCGAGGATATCTACCGCGCCTTTGAGGCAGAGGTTAAGCGCCAAGGGTTGAGTAACGTAGCCGTGGAGATTAGCGGGTGTCACGGACACGGGCTATGTAACCACGGCCCCAGCGTTGTCGTTGAGCCTGAAGGAATTTTTTACCTAGGAGTCCGGTCCGAAGATGTGCCGGAAATAGTCAGCGCCCACCTCCGTGACGGCTGGCCGGTAGAGCGGCTCCTTTACCGGGACCCTAAGAGCGGTCGCCTCGTTGCCCGCTACCATGATGTCGACTTTTATCGGAAACAGTGCCGGATTATCCTGCGGAACTGCGGCCGGATTAACCCGGAAAAGATTGACCATTATATCGCTGCCGGCGGTTACCGGGCGCTTGCGAAGGCCCTTCGCGAGATGACGCCGGAGCAAGTGATTGAAGAAATTAAGCGTTCCGGGTTGCGGGGGCGTGGGGGGGCTGGATTTCCCACCGGGCGGAAGTGGGAGTTTGCCCGCAATGTACGCAGCCCGGAGAAATTCATTATCTGTAACGCCGACGAGGGTGATCCGGGGGCCTTCATGGACCGTTCGGTCTTGGAGGCAGACCCGCACGCGGTAATTGAAGGGCTTATCATTGGCGGTTACGCTATTGGTGCCACCACCGGTTTTATTTACGTTCGCGCCGAATATCCGTTGGCGGTGAAGCGTTTGCGGATTGCCCTTGACCAGGCGCGGGCGAAAGGTTTCTTAGGGAAGAACATCCTCGGCTCCGGCTTTGATTTCGACATCTACCTGAAGGAAGGCGCGGGGGCCTTTGTCTGCGGCGAGGAAACGGCGCTTATTGCTTCGATTGAAAGCCAGCGGGGTATGCCCCGCCCGCGTCCCCCTTATCCGGCTCAGGCTGGTCTAGCTGGAAAACCTGCCACCATCAATAACGTGAAGACCCTCGCTTCGGTTCCTATCATCATTGAACGCGGCGCCGATTGGTTTGCGGGCATCGGCAGCGAGAAAAGCAAAGGCACGACCGTACTCGCTTTGAGCGGTAAAATTGTCAACGCGGGTCTGGTAGAGGTTCCGATGGGAACCTCTCTTTCCACCATCATTTACGATATCGGGGGCGGCATTCCGGACGGTAAGCGCCTGAAGGCGGTACAGACAGGTGGCCCGTCTGGTGGCTGCATCCCTGCGCGGATTCCCGATACCCCGGTCGATTTTGAGAGCCTGGCCATGGTCGGTTCGATTGTGGGTTCTGGGGGCATGGTGGTGATAGACGAGGAAACCTGTATGGTTGAGGTGGCCCGGTACTTCCTGAGCTTTACCCAGGCGGAGTCGTGTGGTAAGTGTGTGCCGTGCCGCCTCGGAACCAAACAGATGCTGGAGATACTCACCAGAATCACGGAAGGCAAGGGGCAAGAAGGCGATGTGGAAACGCTTCTCAAGATAGCGCGGACGGTCAAGGAAACCTCTCTTTGCGGTTTAGGGCGGACCTCTCCCAACCCGGTGCTTTCTACGATCCACTACTTCAGGGATGAGTACGAGGCGCACATAAAAGATAAAAAGTGTCCTGCCAGCAACCGGGAGCGCCTGCCGCTCAAGTCCCGGCGGGGCGTTAAAGGGTCTCGATAACCGGAAAGGAGCCGAAAGGCGATAATCTTTAGGGGGATGTAGAGATGAAGTCGATCACCAAACAGAAGCCTTTCGAGGAGATCGAGCGTAGTCTGAGAAGGTTTGATGCGGTCTTCATTGCCGGGTGCGGCACCTGCGCCACCATGACTGCAACCGGCGGGATCGAGCAGGTAGCGGCGATGAAGGAGCGTCTTGAAGCGATTGATAAAATGGTGACCGGGTGGATGGTTATCCCTACGGCCTGCGACGAAATGACGGCCGCGCTACTGAAAGAGAACGAACGGGCCATCCGGAAAGCGGGCTGCATCCTGGTGATGGCCTGCGCGCTCGGTGTGCACCGGCTAAGCCTTTATACCAATAAACCGGTTCTCCCGGCACTCGATACCCTCTTTATCGGTGTGGAGGAGAAACCCGGCCAGTTCCGGGAGGTCTGTGTCCAATGCGGCCAGTGCGTGCTGGGGGAAACAGCCGGCATCTGTCCCCTCACCGCCTGCCATAAAGGCCTCCTTAACGGTCCCTGTGGCGGGACCAATAACGGCAAGTGCGAGGTGGATAAGGATAAGGACTGCGCTTGGGCCCTTATCTACCGGCGTCTTAAACTCCAGGGGCGGCTGGATCTTATGCGCCAGTACCACCCGCCGAAGAATTACCAGGTGGTACCGCGGCCAAAGAGCATAAAACTCGGATAGGTAAGGAGAAGCGGCGATGGCAGTATCGAAATTCCAAGAGGTCTTAAATTCCGGTAAGTTTGTGGTTACCTGCGAAATCGGGCCGCCGAAAGGGACCAATCTCGATAAAATGCTGCACCATATCGACCTGCTAAAGTACCGGGTGGATGCGCTTAACGTGACCGACCACCAGAGCTCGGTGATGCGCTTTCCGTCGCTCGGGGGGTGTCTAACTATCAAAGAGCGGGGCGGGGAGCCTATTTTACAGATGACCTGCCGGGACCGGAACCGGCTGGCTTTGCAAGCCGACCTTCTTTTTGCTTACACGCGGGGCGTTCGCAATGTGCTCTGCCTAACCGGGGACGCTATCGTGATCGGTGACCATAAGGGGGCGAAAGGGGTCTTCGATCTCGACGCGGTCCAGCTGCTCAGGGCTATCCGCCAGCTCGAGGCGGGCGAAGATCTGGGCGGGAATAAGCTCGACGGCGCGGTTGAGTTTTGCGCGGGCGCTGTGGTCTGCCCGGAAGCGGACCCGATCGAACCGCAACTCATCAAGTTCGAGAAGAAGGTTGAAGCCGGCGCCGAGTTCTTCCAAACCCAGGGCGTTTACGACCTTGAGAAATTCGCGAAGTTTATGGAGTTTGCCCGCCAGTTCCCCGTGAAAATTCTGGCCGGAATCATTCTGCTGACTTCGGTCGGTATGGCGAAATATATGAACGCGAACATTCCCGGGATCTGTGTGCCACAGTATCTGATCGACGAACTGGCTGCCGCGGGGAAGGGAGGAGCGCTCCGGAAAGGGATCGAGATCGCTGGCCGAATGATTGCTACCATCAAGAAGGAGAAACTGTGCGATGGCGTCCACATCATGGCCATCGGCCGGGAGGAGCTGGTGCTCGACATCCTCGAAGCGGCCGGAATTTAAGCCGTCTGCACCAATCCCCGCCAAACGGTCCGGTTTCTGCCGAGGCGCTTTGCTGTATAGAGGTTATTATCGGCTATCAGGAGCAGGTTCTGCACCGTCTGCGCATCATCGGGATAAACAGCAATGCCGATACTGACAGTGGGAAGAGGTTCTTGTTGCCCTGCGGCTTCAAGCCGCTTCCGTAACCTTTCGGCTACGGTTATGGCGGCGTGAATATCGGCTTCAACCACCAGCACTACGAATTCCTCGCCCCCGTAGCGGGCTGGCGTGTCTGTATCCCGGATGCTCTGTCTGATGAGGGCGCTAACCTTGCGGAGGCACTCGTCGCCTGCGAGATGGCCGAAGGTGTCGTTGTAGTCCTTAAAGTGGTCTATGTCAAGAAGCAAAACCGCGCATTTCCCATTGTAGCGCTTACACCGTTTAAGCTCCACATCTAGGACCGCAAAAAACTTGTGGCGGTTGTAAAGTCCGGTTAAAGCGTCATGTTCGGCCATACTCTTGACCTTCTGGTAGAGCCGGGCGTTTTCTACCGCCACACCGATCTGGTTGCCCACTGCCTCGAGTACGTTTCGTTCCGGCCCGGTGAGTTCTGTTTTGCTCCGGTGAAAGAGCACCAGTGCACCACGGAGTTCGTCCTGGTGCTTTAGAGGAACCACGACGCCGGAGGCAAAGCCACCGACGGTGCAGGTTTCGAAATCAGAGCGGCTGAAAATTCTCCGGGCGTCGAAAAATACGAGTTCTTCTCTTACCCGGAGAGGGTTATTTTCGGCGTCATCTCTGGTCTCTAAGCTTTTGGCCACGTGGGCGGCACAGTCATCGGGCAGGCCCTTCTGGGCCGCCAGAGAGTATGTTCCGTTTTCTTCGCGCAGGTAAACGGCCCCTGCATCCCAGTTCGCCACTTCGGTAACTTTGGCCAAAACTTCCTGAAGAACCAGTTCGATCTCAAACGAGCGGGTGAGGACCTCGGTGATTGTGTTTAAAGTGAGAAGTCGTTGGTGGCTCTCCTCGATCTCGCGGTTTTTGCGCGTCATTTCGTTGATGAGCAGGGAGTTCTCTATGGTTATGGCTAATTGGCCCGCGAGTTGCTGGGCGAGGGGAAAGTCTTTTTCCGCGTACTTACCCTTCTCCCGGCTGTAGAAGCAGAGGCCACCAATAATCCCCTGTTTGGTGAGCAGGGGCACGAGGAGCAGGGAACGCAGCCCCGCTGCGGTGAGACTTTGGGCCTCGTTGAGTTCCGGGACTATCGTAAGATCCGCGATTACTTCCGGCTGGCCCCCTTCGAGGCGCGCCTGGAGGATAAGATCGCTGGGATCTTCCGCTTTCTTAGTTTCGACTAGCGCCCCATCCCGCATGAAGGCGAGGACGTTTAGCCGGTTGTTTTCCCTGACCAGGATCTTCATCCAGTCGAAGTCGATCAGTCCTTTAATCAGGTGGTAAAAGGCGTCATAGAATTCCTGGCTTTCGAGGCCGGCGGTGATGAGCCAGTTAAGAGTAGTGATGACTTCGAGGAAACGGCACTGCGCTAGCATCTCCTGCCGCGCCGCTAGGTTTGCCAGCGCCAGGCCGATGACGCCTGCAAGACCGGAGATCTCGGCCGCGCGCGCTTCCGGTTTTTCTCCCGTTTCGACTATCACCACTCCGATTTTCTGGTGGGCGTAAGGTATGGGCACCGCGAGCCAACCTGTCGCTTCGACTGGCTCTCCCTTCTTGATTGCCTGCCCGGGGAGGCTATCGTCGCCCAGCGGCAGGTTCTTTCCCTGTAAACATTTCCCCGCAAGACATAAAAGCATACCCTCGCTCCGGTTAACTAGGTAAACGTCGGTCGTTGGGGAGCCGGTGGCGGCACAAACCGCCTCAGCAATCAGTTGCCCGACACGGAGCGGGTCTTCTGTCGTAGCGAGCTTAGTGGCCAGGAGGGTAAACTCAGTTTCGATCATACGCAACACCCGGCTGTAAAAGGCACTCTTTAAATAAGATCGAACCAAACGGAAAACTTTTAACCCTTTCCCGGGAAAAGTTACCGGGCAACGTTACTTCCGGAAGCTTTGTGCCTGTCTGGCCTGGCATGATAATAAACTTTTTTCTTTGCGGGGGCGGCGATTTGTGCTAAAATTTTGCTGACGTTTTGGCGGGGGTTGAAGCTCATGGATCTCCGGGAGGTGCAGGCCGAGGTTGATGCTTGGATCGGGCAGTTTGCGGAGGGTTACTGGCATCCTCTGAGTATCCTCGCGCGCCTCATCGAAGAAGTAGGGGAACTCGCCCGGGAGCTCAACCACCGCTACGGCGAGAAGCCCAAGAAACCGGATGAGCCGCCGGGCGATATCGCCTTGGAGATAGGTGACATCCTCTTTATTCTCGCCTGCTACGCCAACTTGCTGGGCATCGACTTGGCGGATGCCTTTCGGAAAACGATGGCCAAGTACCGCCAGCGCGACAGCCAGCGCTGGGCAAGGAAAGCGGAGGTATAGCGCTGCGTGGCAACTCTCACACCAATCAGGGGCTGGCGTTATGGTCCCCGTGTCGGTGATCTGGCGGCGGTGATTACCCCTCCCTACGACGTGATTGACGCGGCAGCCCAGCGCGAGTATTACACCCGCCACCCCTATAACATCATCCGGCTGGAATACGGGCTCACCTTTCCTGATGATGACGCGGGTAACAACCGCTATACCCGTGCTGCAGCGACTTTCCGGGAGTGGCGGGAAAAAGGAGTTTTAACTAGGGAAGATCAGCCCGCTTTTTATTTTTACGAACAAACCTTTTACCTGTCCGGGGTACTGCGAACCCGGAGCGGATTTTTGGGCGGCCTTAAGCTTGAACCTTACGGGGAGAATATCTTTCCGCATGAAGAGACATTACCAGCAGCAAAGGCCGACCGCCTAGAGTTGCTGCGCGCCTGTAAGGCCAATTTTTCACCTATTTTCGGCCTTTATGCGGATCCTGAAAAACTTCTAACAACCATTTTCGCGCGGCGCGGCGAGCCTGTTTACGACTTCACGAGTGATGATGGACAGCGCCACCGGCTCTGGGTGGTTCAGGATGAATCAGTTATTGCCGCCGTCACCGATTTTTTCGCCACCCAGCGTGTTTATATCGCCGATGGCCACCACCGGTTTGAGACGGCGCTTCAGTACGCGCGCGAGTGCCGGGCGGCAGCAAACCCCGCCGGTGTGCAGCCGTATGATTTTATTCTGGCCTTACTGGTCAATATCTACGACCCGGGCCTGGTGCTCCTTCCTACGCACCGTCTGGTTAGGGTAGCACCGGCCTTCGATCTGGGAGCTTTTCTCGCTGCGGCGACGGAATTCTTTACCGTGGTGGAGACGCAAAGGGACCGGGTGGCACTGGCAAGGGGGCGGTACGTTTTCGGTCTTTACAGCCGGGAGGGGCGCGCCTTTTACCTGCGGTTGAAGGAGGGACTTGATCCGGCCGGGGTTTTGCCGGGCCCCGGGTCGCCTGCTTGGAAGCGCCTGGAGGTTGCGGTGCTGCACGCCTTAATTCTCGAGCGGCTCCTTGGCATCGGGGCGGCGGAATGTCGCGCCGGTACCAGGGTAAGCTACACGCACGATGCCGCAACGGCCTGCCGGTTAGTTGACGGCGGCAGCTGGGATATGGCTTTCTTTCTTCGCGCCCCTAAGGTGGCCGAAATGGTGGCGGTGGCAGAAGCTGGCGAGCGAATGCCTCAGAAATCGACTTATTTTTATCCCAAGGTTCCAACCGGTCTCGTGCTTTACGCGTGGGAGTAAATCCCTATCTGGGGGTAAAAAGATGCAATATTTCCTCGACTTGGTTGCGGCGGTAGAAAAAGGGGAAATCCTACCAGTATACCTTTTCTACGGTCCGGAGGTGTACCTGCAGCGCGAAGCAATACGGCGCTTTCGCGCGGCTCTGGTGGGGGAGAATTCCTTCGATTACGAAGCGGTTGACGGGGAGGAGGTACCGCCATATGAAGTAGTGGCCATGGCTAATACCCTCCCTCTTTTTGCTGCCAAGCGGCTGGTGGTAGTGAGGAACGCACCGTACTTCAGTACTGGAAAGGATAATCCTGCCCTACTTGCCTATCTCCGGCAGCCGAATCTCGCTACTTGCCTTATTTTCTGTACTTCCGGTACGGTACAGAAAACGGAGGCCTTCAAGTTGGTGCAAAGGCAGGGTGGAGCGGTTGAATTTAGCTACCTTGCGCCCGCGGACTTGAAAAGATGGTTTCAGAAAAAGGCGCGGCAGGCAGGAAAAACTCTCGAACCGGCCGCGGCAGAGATGCTACTTGCGGCCGGACGGGACCTGACGGTTTTAGCCAACGAGATAGAAAAAGTACTCGCCTATGCGGGCGACAGGCCGGTGGTGACCGCCGCCGACGTGCAGGCGGTGCTTGTTCCGACCAGCGAGGAAACGGTTTTCGCGGCTATCGATGCCTTTGGGGAACGGCGTTATCCTGAAGCGCTGAAGAAGATCCGCGCGCTCTTAGAGCGCGAGGCTCAAGGGGTTGTTTTTTCCCTGCTTACCCGCCAGCTGCGCCTGATAATGCTGGCGCAAGATCTCTCTTCTTCCGGCCGGCAGGAGAACTTAGCGCAGGCGGTAGGTATCCATCCTTTCGTGGCGCGAAAGGTGGCGGCACAGGCCCGGCGTTTTCCCCGTGCGGAACTGGAGGAACTCTTCTGGTCCTTGCTCGAACTGGACGCTGCGGTAAAATCGGGACGGGAGGAGTTTCTGCCGGGCCTTGAGCGGCGCCTCCTGTTAACGGGTTGGCGCAAGGGGCCACTAAAATATAAAGCCACCTGACATTGTTCAGATTCAGGCGGCGTTTTCTGCGGTAGAAATTTTTACAGCGAAAAAACAGACGCTTTATCTTTTATCCGGCAAGGCGGTTCTTATTAAACTTTTTCATCAGGCGCGATTTTTTGCGCGCGGCCGTATTCTTATGAATAATCCCCTTGCTCCAGGCTTTATCTATTGCCCGCAGCGCAAACCGAAGCTTCTCTTCCACGTCGGCCTCACCGGCTGCCAGGGCCTTTTCGAATTTCTTAATCGCGGTGCGGAGCCAGGAGCGCAAACTGGCGTTTCTGAGGGTTCGTTTTTGAATCTGACGCAGCCTCTTGAGCGACGATTTCTTGGCCAACCTTGCACCTCCTTGCCTGCATTTTGACTTTGCAGCAGCATTTTACCATGCTGCCGGTCTGCTTGCAAGCCCAAAGTTTTGCGGCGGTTAAGGAATAACAGCCGGGGAACGGCAACCGTCGAGGGGGCGGCCTAATTGGGCCGCCCGCAACGCTTTCAACCACCGCTTTTTCCCTGCCGGTCTTGTCTCCTTATGAAGAGCATATCATTTCCCCAGAAAATGTCCCGCCGCTACGCGGGGCGCGGACGGCGTATTCTCTTTCCGTAACGGTAAAGTTTACAAAAAACGGAATGTTATGGTGGTGCGTTTTAGTGAGGGGGCTTTTCTTGCGGCGCTGGCCTTGGTCTATTCTGCTTTTAATCGCCCTTACGGTTTGCTATCTCTGGCCTTGCGTTATGGGAGCGGGTCTGCTACGGGTCTTGTGGTCGCCGGAGGAGATTGTAGGCTCCTGTTTGCCGCCGTTATCTATAGGGCCTAGCTTTTTTTACCACGGCTCCTGCTCACAGCGGGAAGGGTGCTCAGCGGGATAGAGGCAACAAAGACTGGGTTTTTACAGTCGGTCTTGCCTGCGGTGCTCTGGTCCGGGAATAAGGAAACCTCATCTCCGGTGACGGCATCTCCCCATACGCTTTCCCATACCGCACCGAAAAAAATGGTTCCGCACCGCTGGTAGGCATATACAATACCCATACCGGTGAAACTTACGCGCTGACCGACGGGGTGGAGCGGGTAAAAGGACGGGGAAAGGTGGTGGATGTAGCAAGAACCCTGGCAGAGAGGCTTGAGCGGCGAGGTATCCAGGTGTTGCGGACCGAAAAGATTCATGATGCCTGTTACGCAACCTCTTACCTTGAAATTGAAGAAAACGGTGCGGGAGATGATTTACGCGGCGTCGGGGATCGCTGCCTTTTTCGATATCCACCGGGATTCGCGCCAGCCCCGGGGCGTCGCCACCACCAAAATAAAAGGGAAGGAGGTGGCGCGGGTCCTCATCGTGGTAGGGTCCGACAAGCGGCAGCCTTTCCCGACCTGGCGCGAAAACTTAGCCTTCGCCCGCCGGATAGCGGCTCACGCCCAGCAGCTTTACCCGGGTCTGTGTGCGGGAGTCCGGGTAAAGGAGGGGCGCTACAACCAGTTTCTTCACCCGCACGCGCTGCTGATAGAAATTGGCGGGGTTAACAACACCTTTGCGGAAGCGGCGGCGGCAGCGCTTTTCGCGGACGTTTTAGCGGACGTTCTCTGGGAGGATTATGCGGGCGGGAGCGAGCCGGTATCACCTTGAGTTCCGGGTGGTGTATACCGGGCTTCTTTCCGGAGGATAATATTTCCGGGAGGATATACGAACCAGGGCCCGCACCAACGGAACGATAAGTATAGGCAGCGTTGCCTGTTTCCAGCTCCAAGCGAACACTTAAAACGGCCGCCGGTGTTGGTAATAATTGGGCTTTTCGAGGAAATAGGATATGGGGAAGCGATGGTTTTTGCTGGTTATCGTGGCGCTTATGGGTGTTGCCTGGGGAGTTGGTCACTGCCTCGGGGCGTTAAATGGGGCGCTCGGGCCGGAAAGGGCGGTGCGGGCGCTCGGTTTTACCGTCCTGTCTGAAACCGCGTACCGCATAGAATTCCTGAACGTCCACTATACCCTTCGCCTTCCCGCGCCGCCCAAACTTCTTGCGGAAGCATGTGCTGGAAAGGACCGGAACGGCCTTTCCTACCTGGAACGCTGCTTCGCTTTTCGGCCATGAAAACCCGGCATCCCACGCCCTG
>NZ_JBRAIN010000004.1:26726-31914 GCF_052743955.1 Thermodesulfitimonas sp. | reverse complement strand
GGAGCGGTACTTCAACGAGTACTTTAAGGTGCATAAGCCGGTGTGGAATCGCGCTGTTGAGACCATCCGGCAGTTCTATGTGCCGACGATCGAAATCCCGAAGGTGAAGACGGATGATGCCGACCGGATTGCGGAAATATGCGCCATATTCGAGAAGCTCAACAGTACCGGGGTGGCTCTTTCGGTATACGACCTTTTGACCGCCCGGCTGTACCGTTTCGGTATTGACCTGCACCGGCTCTGGCAGCAGGCGGTAGAGGAAAATGAGTTACTCCGCCAGTTTTCGGGTGGAGATCCTGATGTCTACGGTGTTCTGACGCTGCGTACCTTAGCGCTTATCCGGGAGCAAGAGGTTAAAAGTAAGTCTTTAATTAACCTGCGGCCGGAAGGCTTCGAAAAAGATTGGCAAACTGCTGTACTTTATATGGAAAAAGCCCTCAAGCGAGCTACTTCGACGAGTCAAGATGGGTTCGGCGCTTTTGCGCAAAAGTGGCTGCCGTATTCGACAATGATGCCGGTACTGGCTGCTCTTCTCTACCGGATCGACCGGGATAAACTGGATAATCGGGCCTACCGCGGGGTGAAGAAATGGTACTGGGGTTCGGTTTTTCTTGAGCGGTATGCCGGGTCTGTGGAGAGCATCACCCTCGCCGATTACCGGGATTTGGTCCAGTGGTTCAGCGACCCTGGCCATAAGCCGGCTGTTTTTGAGCAAATAGACCGTAATATCCTGCAGAACCCCAATTTTTCGCTACGGGATACGGCGCGGGTCAACGCCGTGTACCGGGGCGTGATGAACCTGGTCGCCATTCAGGGGGCCAAAGATTTTCGGGCCGACGACGCAATCGAATTTCATGCGCTCGACGACCACCATATTTTCCCGCGGGCCTTCCTGGCGTCGGTGAAAGACGCTGAAGGTAGAAGCAAGTATCAGAACCCTGACATCAACACGGTGCTTAACCGGACACTGATTTCCCAGGCCACCAACCGCCGGATCAGTAGAATGAAACCGAGCGAGTACCTGGCCAAGCTGGTCCCGCCAGGAAGGAAGCAAGAAATTATGGCTACTCATCTGATTGATGAGGCAGCGCTGGCGACTATGGAAAGAGATGATTACGAAGGCTTTTTGCAGGCGCGGGAGAAGCGGATTATGGAGGTATTGGCTGGCTACCTGAAATTTTAACCTGAGGTGCCGGCGAAAATACCGCCGGATAAGAAACCGGGTTAAAGAAGGCGGGCGGCGCCGTTGTCCGGTTGTCCCGGTCATTATGGAGCAGGCGGAGAACTTCTGCCGCGACTGGCCGGAGGCCGCTTGAATGATAGGCGGCGGGTCTGCCGGGTGGAGAAGGGGCTAAGTGATCACGGTGAATTATCCGCTCGCTATGGTGGGTGTGGTGGAAGCGCTCGTGGACAGTAGCCGGTTGTTAATCGTTTGGGATCAGGAAGCGGGTTGCGCTGCCGGGGTATGATGTATATAATGATGTATAGAGGATTAATCAGGAGTGAGAAAATGATTCGGAAGCAGATATATATCGCGCCTCATCAGGAGGCGCTTTTGAAGCGGCAGGCGCGCGCGCTTGGCGTGGCGGAAGCGGAGCTGGTACGGCAGGCTCTTGAGAAGCATCTGTGCACCGGGGAGGGCATCCGGCCGAATCCGGACGCCTGGGAGGCGGAAAAGCGGTTTATCCGGAGCAGGATGAAGTTGGCTCAGGACGGAACCCGCAAGGAGCGGCGTTGGCGGCGCGAGGAGCTTTATGACCGGTAGGGTACTGGTGGATACAAACGTCCTGGTTTACGCCTATGATTTCTCTGATCCGCCGAAGCAGGAGCGGGCTTTTAAACTCCTTGACGAACTGGCGAATTCGGGCCGGGGAGTGCTCAGCGCCCAGGTGTTAGCGGAATTTGCTGTAGCGGTAACCCAGAAGATCGCCGCGCCGTTAGACCCTGAGACGGCACAGAAAAGCATCCAGAATTACCTTTCTTCCTGGACTGTTCTCGATGTTACGGGTTTTGTTGTATTGGAAGCGGTGCGCGGGGTGCGCGAGCACCGCTTTTCTTATTGGAACGCGCAGATATGGGCCACTGCCAGGCTTAACCAGATCCCTGTTGTTTTGAGCGAGGACTTCGCTTCCGGGAGCGCTGTTGAAGGGGTTGCTTTTCTTAACCCTTTTGCCGCCGGTTTCGATTTGGCCCGGTTGCTTTAAAACAGTGCAATAACCGGTCGAACGGTAAGGGCAAATGGCGTACGGTTTATCCGTCACGGCGGCCCATTTACGATCGTCAATTCAGGTGTTGCCAAATTGAAACGAGGAAAGCAGGATTTTCCCCTACGGCTCGAACAGATAAAACGTTTTGCGCTGTGGGAATGCTAAGCCGGGGGGTACAGATGTTTGCCAGAACGGTAAGGGATGCCGCGCTTCTCCTGTTCGGTACGGTCCTGGTGGCCTTAGGACTCGACCTTTTCCTGGTACCGAACAAGATCGCGGCGGGCGGTGTCAGCGGCATTGCCACGATCCTGCACCATCTCTTCGGCTTCCCGGTTGGCGCCACGATGCTGGTGCTCAACATTCCCCTTTTTCTCTGGTGTTTCTGGCGGCTTGGCTTCGGCGTCGGGTTCCGCTCGCTCCTCGGAACGGCGCTGCTCTCGGGCGTGGTTGACGGGCTGGTGCCTTTCCTACCCGCGCTTACGACCAACCCGCTGCTGGCGAGCCTTTACGGCGGGGTGCTGGTGGGACTGGGCTTAGGCCTTGTTTTCCGGGCGAAAGCAACCACCGGCGGGACAGACCTGGCGGCGATGATCCTCCAGAGTTATGTAGGCATCAATGTCGGGCAGTTGCTTTTTTTGGTGGACGGGGCGGTGGTACTGGCCGCCGGGTTCGCCTTCCGATCACCGGAGCTGGCGATGTACGCCGTTATCACCATCTTCCTGTCGGCGTGGGTGATCGACCTGGTCCAGGAAGGCATCAGTTATACGAAGGCTTTTTTGATTATCTCGGAAAAACACGCGGCGATCGCCCGGTTGATCCTCACGGAGCTGAACCGCGGCGCCACGCTCTGGCAGGGGACAGGGGCCTACACCGGGGCCACGCGCACGCTGCTGTTGGCGGTTGTTTCGCGGAGCGAGGTGACGCGGTTGAAGGAAGCCGTTTACCGGATCGACCCCCGGGCTTTTGTGATTCTGGTGGATGCCCACGAGGTGCTGGGCGAAGGCTTCAAGGAGTTCACGGGGTAGAAATTCTGCTGGCTTCAGACAACGGTGGAGTGTTACGTGCTTCTTGCTTTATCATTTAAAATCGCTGGCCGCGCGGTTGGACGGCTGCACTAACGGAGGTATTTACACATGGAAGAGACCCTCATCTGGAAACTCGAGGCGAAGGCGAAAGAGATCCGGCGTTACATCATCCTGATGACGGCGGCTGCCGGCTCGGGACACCCTGGCGGCTCGCTTTCGGCGACCGATATCGTTACGGCGCTTTACTTCGGCGTGATGCGCCTTGATCCGAAACGGCCGGACGACCCGGACCGGGATCGCTTTATCCTCTCTAAAGGGCACGCGGCGCCGCTCCTCTACGCCGCGCTGGCGCTTAGGGGCTTTTTCCCGGAGCAGGAGCTGATAACGCTCCGCAAGTTTGGCAGCCGGCTGCAGGGGCATCCCGACATGCGGAAGCTCCCGGGCGTGGAGATGTCGACCGGCTCGCTCGGTCAGGGTCTATCGGTGGCCAACGGCATGGCTTTGGCGGCGCGGCTTGATGGGCGGGACTACCGGGTTTACGTGCTGCTCGGTGACGGGGAGTGCCAGGAAGGGCAGGTCTGGGAGGCGGCGATGGCGGCGGCCCACTACCGGCTCGACAACGTGACGGCCTTCCTGGACTATAACGGCCTGCAGATCGACGGGCCGGTGGAAGAGGTTATGTCGCTCGGGGCGGTAGCCGACAAGTGGCGGGCCTTCGGCTGGAACGTGCTCGAGATTGACGGGCATAACTTCCGCGAAATACTCGGGGCCGTTGCGGCGGCAAAGGAGACGAAAGGGAAACCGACGATGGTTATCGCCCGCACGGTGAAGGGGAAGGGGGTTTCCTTCATGGAAAACCAGGTGGACTGGCACGGCACGGCCCCCAAAGCCGACCAGGCCTCGCGGGCGTTAGAAGAATTGGAAGGCGGAGTGCGGCTATAAGGAAAGTCACTTCTAGGAGGGCTTAACGATGGCGGAAAAAATAGCTACCCGGGAGGCTTACGGCAGGGCGCTGGTAGCGCTCGGCGCGGAGAATCCAGATATAGTGGTCCTGGACGCGGACCTGGCGAAGTCCACTAAGACGATTGATTTTAAGAAGCGTTTCCCCGAGCGCTTCTTCGATTTCGGGGTGGCGGAGCAGAATATGATGGGCACGGCCGCCGGACTGGCGGCGGCAGGGAAGATTCCCTTCTGCTCCACCTTCGCGGTCTTTGCTACCGGGCGTGCCTTCGACCAGATCCGCCAGAGCATCGCTTACCCGCGGCTCAACGTTAAGATTGCCGCCAGCCACGCCGGGATCACCGTAGGTGAGGACGGGAGTTCGCACCAGTCGGTGGAAGACATCGCCCTCATGCGGGCGCTGCCCAACATGACGGTCTTTGTCCCGGCTGACGCGGTGGAGGTGGCGGGCACCGTGAAGGCGGCGGCGGCGCTTGACGGGCCGGTGTACATTCGCTTAGGGCGGGCGCCCGTGCCGGTGATCCACGGGGAGGATTTCGTCTTTCGCCCGGGCGAAGCGGTGCTTCTCCAGCCGGGGAACGACGCGACCGTTATCGCCACCGGGATTATGGTTGCGGCGGCGCTGGAAGCTGCAGCGGTGCTGGCGCAGGAAGGGGTGGCGGTGCGGGTGCTCAACGTCCACACCATAAAGCCACTTGACGTAGCGGCGGTGACGCGGGCGGCCCTGGAGACCGGGGCGGTGGTTACGGCGGAGGAGCACAGCGTTATCGGCGGTCTGGGAAGCGCGGTGGCGGAAGTTCTCGGCGAGCTTTGCCCGGTACCGCTGAAACGGGTCGGCATCCGGGATACCTTCGGCGAATCGGGGAAACCCCAGGAACTTCTCGAAAAATACGGGTTAACACCGGCAGATATCGCGGCGGCAGTGAAAGAGGTTTTGGGGCGAAAAAAGAAATAATTCGTAATTAAGTTGCTATAACGGCGGCATCGGTTTTAGGC